>NZ_JBUEGC010000017.1:0-112432 GCF_054963655.1 Streptomyces sp. HSS9-12
GGTTGGCGGCCATGCGGGCGACGAGCAGCGGATGCCGGTACGGGGCGATGAGCACGGTGGTGCCCAGCCGGACCCGACGGGTGACTCCGGCCAGATAGGAGAGGGTGGTGAAGGGTTCGTAGAACGGCGCCGGGTACTGCTCGGCGACATCGGATGTCACCGCGACATGATCCGACACCATCAGAAGCTCGAAGCCGAGGCCTTCCACTGTCTGTGCCCACCGCAGGAGCACGTCCGGATTGGTGCCAGGCCCGAAATTCGGAACATTGACGCCTAGTTCCATACCTTCAGCGTAGACAGCGAACGCCGCGACAGCATTCCGTCGCGGCCGCGCCATGCGTCGTCGCCGGCACCCGCGCCGGTATCGGGGCCCAGATCACGGACAAGAAGCGTCCACGACGAGCTGTTCACGCGTCCGCCTGCCTCCCTCGGTATTCCGTCGCCCGCCCTGCTTCCGTCCGTCGGCCTCGTTCCGCCTGCCTGCGGATTTGTGGATCGGTCAGCGATGATAGGGGGCGGTGGGAGATGGTTCGGCGTCCGTGTTGATTCTTCGGTCTGCTGCGCCGCCGCGACGGGCCTCGGCGGGGTGGGTTCGGGCACAGCGGTGATGAGCGGAGCAGCACGAGCAGGGAGCGATCTCGAATTGTGTCGCTGCGCTTGCTCTGCCTTCGCAGGCATCACCGTCGTGACCGATCCTGATGCTCAGCGTCTTTGAATGCGAACTCAAATATTCGCGTCCTCGCCACAGCCAACTGACTCACACCAGCCGAGGCCGCCAGCATGAGGTTCGAATTATTATCGAATCTGCTGTCGACTGGCGAACGTGCGGACGTGAGCGGCGTGGATATGCGGGCATATCCGTCGTGCTGCGTATCTCTCTATGTGACATCAACCGTCCTGTTGTCCGATAAGGACAACCAGAGGTTGCTCGAAGCACCCAAACAGTGATTCCATCACACATGAATGCACTGACTGGTAGTCACAGCATGGCGCTGTGCCTACAATCCACGACGCCTTTGAGATCGTCGACCGGGGCGCGGCGAGGACAAGAACCGAGAACCGCAACCGCCTACCCCGGACGGGCGCGCGGTCAGAAGGGAACTACGTGGGCTGCTTGCACGCTGGAGAATGTCCCCTTTTCCCCCTGCTCAGCGCGAGCTTGCAGCGTTGGCGCGACTACTACTGCGACAGCGAGGATGGCTGGCGCGACTGTGCGCGCTACCAGTTGTCACTCACCGGCGAGCGCGTGCCAATCAGCCTGCTGCCCAACGGACACGAGGCGCACCACCTCAGACACGCGACCGACGAGAACCGGTCCAGTGCCGCCAATCCAAGGCAGGCACCCCGGCAGGTCCCGCCGTCACGGCCCAATCCGTGGGCACCGGAGACCGCATCTTGGTCCCAACCGGCACCGGCCCGACCGCCTGAGCCGTCAGGACCTGGAACCGAGGCACCGGAAGCCACGGCCCAGTTCGCACCACCAACTCCGTCGGCACCAGGTCGGCATGACGAGCCGTCACCACCCACACGGATTGCCCGGCCACCAGACCGCATCGCTCAAGGCACACGGCACGTGCCCAGCTCGAAGCGCGGCTGGTGGGCTCGGCTCGTCGATTGGATGGGAGGCCCCGCATGAGTACCTACTGGCCCTGGTGGGCGGGCGCAATCGGGCTCGCTCTGGTCACCATCGCCTACACCGTCGCCACCGATCGGTCTCTGGGGGTGTCGTCTGCGTGGGATCGCGTGTTGCACTGGCGCCGCGAACGCCACCTCGAGCGGATGGAGGAGGAGTTCACCGACGATCGTGCTCTCGTCGACGCGCTCGCCGCAGCCACCGCCGAGCACTTCGGAACCGGCCCCGGCGCGCCCACCTCGCCGCAGGTTCCGCATGGGGAGACGAAGCCGCGGGACCCGGACGTCGAGCCGACGGCGGGTGAGAGTCCCTCGGTCACGGCCCTGCGCCCGGCCCCGCTGGTCACCCAAGCCGCCCTGTTGGTGTCGATTTTCCTCGGCGGATGGATCGCCGCGGTCACTTCCGGGCGGTTCCAGCTCCGCTTCGATATGGGCCCGGGTTTTCGGAACCTGGTCACCGCCAATCCGACCACCATGATCGCTGTGTTGTTCGTGGGAGGCGTACTCGTCGGCTTTGGTACTCGACTGGCCGGCGGGTGCAGCTCCGGCCACGGACTCAGCGGCTGCGGCCGGCTACGCCCGGTCAGCATCGTCGCGACCGCCGTGTTCTTCGGCACCGCCGTCGCGGTGTCGTTCCTCCTGTGGAAGGTGATCTGATGCGTACCCGAGGCGCAGTTCTGCTGGCCAACATCATCACCGGACTGGCCCTCGGCTACACCGTCACCAACATCGGCTTCGGCGACTACGCCGAACTGAACCGCATGTTCACCTTCCAGGACCTGCGCATGTTCCTCGCCTTCGCCGGCGCCGTCGTGATCATCGTGTGCGTGTTCGCTCTGCTGCGGGTCCGCCGCACCCCGGGGCGCATCCACGCCGGCGTGATCCCCGGCGCGGTGTTGTTCGGAACCGGCTGGGCGATCTCAGGTGGATGCCCGGCAATCCCGATCATCCAGGTCGCCAGCGGGTACCTCCCCGCCGTGGTCTCGATCGCCGGCGTCGCCGTCGGTATGCGGCTGTGCCGCTGGGCCAACGCCCGGTACTTCCAACTCGACCGCGGCTCCTGCGGGCTGTGACCAAAACCGATCAGGCGGCCCAGGGCAGAGGGAAGGGCTGTGGGGTCGGGCCCGTTCGGGTCCCGTACGCGGAAGCCGTGGAGTTCGATGTTCGATGCCGTCTGCGTCGAACGAGGCACCGGAATTTGGCGTGTGGCATGGCTCTTGTGCCCTGATGTCGATGGATGTTGCCCATCGACAACGACCGGAAAAGCTTTTCATTCTTCTCGAAGCCGAAATGAAGGCCAGGGCAGGAGATGGCCCGTCACCATGGATGGAAGCCGCGTGAGAATTCGCCCACGACGATTCGGACGGCCCCAGCAGGACTCGAGCGCGTGCTGCGGTGAGGGCCCGGGCCCGAACACACCAATGCCCGGCATCAGTGGCCCCGGCGGCAGCCGGGTCGGCGCGCTCGTGCTCGCGAAGTACGTCGCGCCCAGCACTTTCAGCAGCACCGCCTACAACCACTGTTTCGCTGTGCCGCACCAGGGCTACGCGGACAGCCCCGGTCTCCCGCGCTTCGGCACCGACGTCTGCAACGCCAAGAACTGAGAAATTCCTGGCACCGGGATCGTTGAGTGGTCCTCACAGCATGGGGTCCTGGTCGTGGACGTCGAAGCCGAGGGCGTCGCGGGCGAAGAGCGCCAGGGAGCGCTCGGGGTCGTTGGAGATGTGGCCACGGCCGGTGTGCACGTCGCGCCAGGCGCGCTGCGCGACGTTGTCGCCGGTCCGCATGGCGCCGCCGCCCGCGTTCTCCATCAGGAGGTCGACCGCGTACACCGCGCGTTCGGTGGCGCGGACCTGGTCGCGGCGCAGGCGGGTGCGCAGGGCCAGTGCGGGCTCCTCGCCGCGCCGCGCGCAGTCGTAGAGGTCGGCGATGTTGCGGGTGAGCTGGAGCCAGGCAGCGTCGATCTCGCTGGCCGCACGGCCGATGCGGACGTGGGTGTGGGGATCCTCGGCCACCCGGGTCCCGCCCGCGCCGCGGATCCGGTCACGGGTCGCGGCCAGATAGCCCTGGTACGCCGCCTCGGCCATGCCGACGATGGGTGCGGAGATCGACGTGGTCAGTACGGGCCCCATGGGGAGCCGGTAGAGCGGCTCCTCATGGGCCGAGTGGCGGGGGCGCATGCACGCGCTCAACTCCCGCAGGGGGATGGTGCGGTGCTCGGGGACGAAGACGTCCCGTACGACGATGTCGTTGCTGCCCGTGCCGCGCAGACCGACCGTGTCCCAGGCCGGGTCGACGGTGTAGTCGGCCTGGGGCAGCAGGAAGAGGTGCATCTCGCCCGGCTTGGTGCCGGCGTCGCGGACGATCCCGCCGAGCAGCATCCACTGCGCGTGGTCGCAGCCCGACGCGAAGCTCCAGCGCCCGGAGACGCGGAAGCCTTCGGATACCGGGGTGATCTGGCCCACCGGTGCCAGGGAGGAGCCGATCCGGACGCTTTCATCGGCGCCCCAGACCTCCTGCTGGGCCCGTCGGTCGTACTGGGCCACGATCCAGTTGTTGACGCCGAAGACTCCGCTGACCCAGCCGGTCGAGCCGCAGGCGCGGCTCAGCTCACGCAGCGTCTCGTAGAAGACGGCGGGGTCGGCGGAGAGCCCGCCGTACGCCTTTGGCTGCAGGAGACGAAATACGCCCGCCGCGGCCAGCTCCTTGACGGTGGCATCAGGCAACCGGCGAAGGCTCTCGGCTTCGGCGGCGCGCTCGCGCACGGACGGGGCCAGGGCGCGCACCGCGGCGAGGACAAAATGCTCGGTCACGTCAGTGCCTTTCGTTCGCAAGGTTGTCCTGCGAAGTCCGCAGGGAAGGCAGGACCGCGGGTGTTGCGCTGCAGGCCGATGGCCTTCGCCGGCCACGCTGTACGGCTTCCCGGATGTCGTTTCGGACACCACCATCGCGTAGACCTGATAGGCGAATCATCACTCGTTTTCGTGATGACCGATGGTGCATGCGGAGTCGTCTCTGCCGGTCGGTGCGGGACGGCGAGGCCGAGGGGCGATGGCACAGGGATACGCCGGCGCGGGTCACCATGATCATGATGGCCATCGGCACGTTCGCGATCGGCCTCATCCCCAGCTACGCCAGCATCGGCGTCTGGGCGCCCGTCCTGCTGGTCCTGTTCCGCCTGATCCAGGGCTTCTCCACCGGCGGCGAGTACAGTGGCGCGGCGACGTTCATCGCCGAGTACGCGCCGGACCGGCGACGCGGGTTCTTCGGAAGCTTCCTGGAGTTCGGCACGCTCGCGGGCTACGTGGGCGCGTCTGGGCTGGTCACCGCACTGACCGCGTGGCTGGGCACGGACACGATGAACGACTGGGGCTGGCGCGTCCCCTTCCTGGTCGCGGGCCCGCTGGGTCTTATCGGCCTCTACCTGCGACTGAGGCTGGACGAGACCCCGGCCTTCCAGCAGCTCGAGGCCAGATTGACCACCAAGGCGCCGGTGCACGGCAACCCGGATGCGGGGCCGCGCAAGGAGTTCAAACGGATCTTCGTCGACCACTGGCGGCAGCTGGTCCTGTGCGTGGCCCTCGTCGCGGCGTACAACGTCACTGACTACATGCTGCTGTCGTACATGCCCACGTACCTGACCGATCAACTGAAGTACGAGCAGACGCGGAGCCTGCTGATCCTGGTGGGCACGATGGTCCTGATGATGGCCGTCCTCCCCTTCGTGGGCCGACTCAGGGCATCGGCGCCGTGGCAGCGATGCGGGAGACGGCGCAGCGGCCTTTGGAGGGCTCCCCGCCGGTGGTCTCCACGAGCGAGGAAGCCGTGAGGCTGATCAATTCCGGGGCCCAGAGGCCCCGCTCCTGAGCGAGGCCGCCGCACCTCCCGCCGTGCACGGTCGAGCAGTTCCTCCTCGCTTCTGTGCTCCAGACCGCCCGGACTGAGCAACACCGCCGAGTAGCCGTACGAAGCGGCCAGTTCCGTCTCCGCGACCGCCTGAGCGGTTTCGCCGCAGGCACCGGCCACCAGCAGCACCGGACGGTCGGTGCGCTCGCGGGCCGTCTCGGCGGCGGGCTCCAGCACCGGCCGCAGCAGTCCCACGTCGGGCCTCCGGATCTCGAACCGGCTTGTCCCAGACCGGACCGGGCCCCGCCCCGTAGCCACTCAGCGGTCCAGTCGATGAGCCGGCCCAGCGCAACAGTCGGGTACCCGAACAGCCGGTGCGCCTCGACGGCCCACGACGGCGCGGTCCGGCAGCGTTTGGGGAACACCCGGCGCCAAGCACAACTGCTCGTGCCTGACGGCACGTTACTGACCGTCGAAACCTTCGGTCCGGCTCCAGTGGAGGGTGATGTCGGCCCGGAAGTCGACCCGCTGCCCGTCATCGGACATGGAGGCCCGGTCCCAGCCGTCGAAGTCCTTGGTGACGTTGATGTCCCACTTCGTCAGGCTGCCGGTGCCGACGGCCGCGATCGACTCTGTCGGGGGCTCGCCGTCGTAGCAGTAGCCGCCGAAGTCCGCGATCGCCGCGACCGTTTCGGCCTTGGCCCGCAGTTCGATTCCCTGGCAGGCGTCGACCTTGGTGCGGTAGACGACTACCGGTCTGGTCCAGGCCTTCGCCCGGGGACTGTAATGCTGCTCGACGAGCCCCTCGCCCTGGCGGTAGTGCATGGCCACCCGGCGGCCGTCGTCGAGATTCACCTCGGCGTTGTACGGGCTGGGACCACCGTCGTTCCAGGGGATGTCGCTCTTCTGCAGCTTGGAGTCGTACCCGGACGAACCTCGCGTGGCGTACGCGGAAACACTCCCGGAGGTGTCCTTCGCCGCCGGGTTCTGCTGAACGCATGCAGCCGCTGCCATCATCGCCAGCGCCGCCGCCGAACCCCAGGTCAGCACCTGAATAACGCGCTTACGCATGTACTCCTCCCTTCGCCCGCCGCAGCATGCCACAAGGTCACTGGCACTTGACCGCCGGGGTGCTTGGCGGCCTATGGCTCTTGACAGTGAGTCAGGACTGAGAGAGCTCTCGCCATGCGCAGTACCCTGCGAGATCGATGGCGCCACGCACCGACTGGCGCACCCTATTACCTCAAGCTGGAGGTCACCGACGCTCCAGGGGTGCTCTCGGAGGCCTCCCGCACCCGCAGGGCCCCGGTGGCGCGAGACTCGCGATCTGTCAGCGGCTACCGCTGCTGTTGCGTCATCCCCGCCGGCACCGTGTCCTCGCGGCGCAGGAGTGTCAGGGCCAGATCGTCCGCCTGGCAGCGGATTTCGGGGATGGCGGTCGTCTCCAGAAGGTTCCCCCGCCGCAGTGAGCCGAGCGTCCACAGCGGTGCCGGGGCGTGCCCGGGGGCCGGGCGGAGTCGGCCGGAAGACGTGGTGTCGAAGCCGCCGCCGATCGGGGCGGGCGAGGCGAGGCCGGCGGCGAGCAGACCTGTGATCAGGGGGTCGTCGGCACGCGTGAGATCGGTTGGGCAGCCGGTGCAGTTGACCACGGCGCCCACCCGTACGGTGCGGCCGTCGTCCAGCGTCACGTCCAGGGAGCCTTCGGCGGGACGGGCATCGGCGACACTCCCCTTTCCGATGCTGACCATGCCCGCGCCCCAGGCGTCGGCCAGCGCCTCGGCGCTGGCCGGAGGGATGCGGTGGCGGTGGGCCTCCCACAGCCGGAGGTCCTCGGCGAGGAAACGGGCCTGGTCGGCAGGGGGCAGTTGTTGCCACAGGGTGCTGGTGACCGGGCGGAGGCTGTCGATCCCCGAGCGCCAGTCGCCGTACACGCGGCGGCAGACGGCGAGGTGCCGAAGGACGGCCCGGCGCAGGGCGGGCAGGCCGGCCCGGGCATCCAGACGCGGGGCCGCCGGTACGGTGGACGGGTCCGTCACGTGGGGGCGGGGGAGCAGTCCGCGGCGGGAGACGGCGTGGACCACACGTCCGGGGCGCCGCAGTGTGAGCGCCACGTCCACCATGGTCAGCCCGGTCCCGACGAGAAGGATGTCGCAGTTGTCCGGAGCCGCGTCGAGGGCGCCGGGGGCCCAGGGGTCGGCGAGGAACATCGGGGAGTCACGCAGCGCCGGCGGTGCCCACGTCCGATTGGGCGGGAGGTTGCCGAGGGCGAGGACCGCGGCGTCGACGGTGAGGGGGGCTCCGGTCCGCAGCGTGAGGGTGAGCGGCGCACCGGCCCGGTCCGGATGGTGGGTGACACCGGTGACGCGATCGTGGATGCGTACCAGGTGCGGAGGCCCGGCGCTCTTGCGCGCGGCTTCGAGGCAGTCGGCGAGGTAGCGGCCGAAGAGGGTACGGGGGACGAAGTCCCGGCCGGTCGCGCGGGCGGCGAGCCAGCGGACGAAGTGGTCGGGGTCGTCCGGGTGGGCGCTCATGCCCGCGGCCCGGACGTTCAACAGATGGGTGGGCACGTCCGTGCCGAAGGCGAGTCCGCGGCCGGTGGCGCCGGGGTCGATGAGCCAGACGCAGGGCGGGACGGTATCGGCGGTCGCGTTGTGGAGCAGGCGCATCGCCGTCAACGTGCCCGCCGCTCCCGCACCCACCACGGCGATGTTCCGAGCGCTGTGGTTCACCAGGGGCCATCCTTGTCTATGGTCGGGGCGCAGGAAGCGTGCGCGGGGGTCTGCGGCAGCCAGGGGATGCCTGCGGGGACTTGACGCCCCGCACAGCCGCCCGGGTCTCAGGGGCGGGCCGGGATCGGGCGCACGGGCGGGCGCAGGTGTGAGGAGCGCCAGGTGTCGATCGGGCGCGTGGGCTCCGGCCGCTCACCGCTCGTTCTCGGGCGGCTGGTAGATCCGGCGGACGCTGGTGCCGAGCCTGGCGATGTCAGCACCGTAGATGTGGAGCGAGATCGCTTTCGTCGTACAGGAGTTGCGGACCCGGTGGATGTCGCCGGGCGGGGCGAAGGCGGCGACGACCCCGGCCGGGTTCACCACGTCCTCGGTCGGGATCAGACGTGCGGTGCGCCCGTCGGTCATGAGCCGGTAGCGGCGCTCGTGCTCCTGGCCCTCGTGGACCCCGGTGACGCACCAGGAGACGTGGTCGTGGATCGCGGTCTGCTGGCCGGGCAGCCATACCAGGGCGACGATCGAGAAGCTGCCGTCCGGCTCGGCGTGCAGCACGTGCTGCCGATAGTGGTCGGGGTCGCCCGCACGCTGCTCGGCGGTGAGGAGGCCGGAGGCGCCGAGCGACGGGGCCAGCCGCTCGGCGACCAGGTGCGCGGTCGGCTCGGGCGGAAGACCGCGCTGGACGACCTCGCGGACTTCGGCGGCAAGGCAGTCGAGTAACGGGCTCGTCCGCATGCCGACGGCGTCGGGTGCAGTGGGAGATGCCATGTGGCCAACTTCGGCCCGGCTCGCCCGTCAGTCCAATGACAATCCTTTCGCCCCCTGCCAAGTGCGGCTTATGGATACGGCCGGCTGGGGGCTTGGTGGGCGGCGGGGGTCTCCGCTGTCAGCAGCCGCTCCGTGCGGCGGCCGCCGTCGTGAGCGCGTCCAGCACCACCTTGGTCGCCGGGACCCGTAGGTGTTCACGCAGGACGTAGGCCGAAACCTTGCGGTGCGTGTGCGGCTCCACCGCACGCCCCGTCACCTTGGCGTGGCAGAGGAAGGAGAGCACCAGCGCCGGCATCAGCGCGATTCCCGCGCCGACCGCGACCAGGCTCTGCACCGCGAGGTTGTCGTCGGTGGTGAAAACGATGTCAGGGGCGAAGCCCTGTTCCGCGCACACGTGCAGGAAGTTGGCCCGGCACCGCGGGCAGCCGGCGATCCACCGCTCGCCGGACAGGTCGCGCAGCCGCACCGAGTGCCGTCGTGCCAGCGGATGGCCGACCGGCAGGACTACGGTCAGCAGGTCTTCCATCAGCGGGACTTCGACCACGTCGTCCGAGGTCTCCGCCTGCAGTCCCGGATAGCTGAAGGCCAGTGCGATGTCGCACACCCCACGCATCACCCGGCGCACCGAAGCCGGCGGCTCGTCCTCCAGCAGCTCGACCCGGATGCCTGGGCTGTCGACCAGCAAGCGGGCAATGGCCTCCGGCACCAGGGTGGCGTTGGCGCTCGGGAAGGCGCAGACCCTGACCCGTCCGGAACGCAGCTTGGCCAGTGCGTCCAACTGCTGGCGCGCGGTGGCGAGATCGCCGAGGATCACTTCGGCATGGCGGGACAGCGCCTCCCCCGCCTCGGTCAGCTTCAGTCCGCGCCCGGCCCGGGTGAACAGCGGTATGCCAACGGTCCGTTCGAGAGCCTTCATCTGCTGTGTGACCGCCGGCTGGGTGTACCCGAGTGCCCGCGCGGCCGCCGAGTACGAACCGGCGCGGACGACTTCGTGAAATGTTGCGAGGTGCCGCGAGTCCAGCATTCCTGGAGCATAAGCAGAAATTGGGGCTCATCGGCACCATGGGGGCGCAGTCACGCCACCGGGGCTGCATATCCCCCGGCGGCCGGGACGCCGCCGCCGGACCTGCACCCGCCCGGATACTCCGAGGGCCGGCCGCGCCTGCGCCGGCTGCGCGATGGCACAGCCGCTGAGCAGAGATGACCATGGTGGCGCAGTCAACTTTGTCGCAGCTACGGTCAGTTCCGTCACTCGTGGCAGCTACGCCCGGCCCCCCGTGCTCTTCGCGGCCTGGGCCGCGGAGCGCACGGCGAGGGCGGCGACGTCGTCGTCGAGTCCTCCGCCGCTGTGGTGGAGGAGGTCGCGGTGAAGCCGGTCGAGCAGCTCGCGGGGCGGCGCCGGCGTCTGTTGCCGCATCCAGCCCGGCAGCGGGAAGAACTCGCCGTTGTGGTTCCGGGCCTCGCTGACGCCATCGGTGTAGAGAAGCAGCTGATCGCCGGGGGCGAAGGCTGCGGCGTCGACGCTGTAGCGGTCCCCGATGAGCGCCGCGAGGTTGAGAGGCGGCGAGGGAGTGGTGGGTTCCAGGGCTCGGATCTCCCCGCTGTGCAGGAGCAGCGGCGGGGGATGCCCGCAGTTGAGGAGCCTGATCAGGTCGCCGCTGCCCGGGATCTCGGCGAGAAGGGCGGTGGCGAAGCGCTCCGGCAGGTCCTCGGCGGGGACGGCTGCGCTGTGGCGGGTGATACTGGCCTCCAGGCGACGGGCGATTCCTCTCAGGTCGGGCTCGTCGTACGCGGCTTCCCGGAAGGCGTTGACCACCGTGGAGGCGCTCCCCACCGCGGACATGCCCTTGCCGCGCACGTCGCCGATGAGCAGGCGAACCCCGTACGGGGTGTCCACCGCCTCGTAGAAGTCGCCGCCGATCTGGGCCTGCGCCTGGGCAGCCAGATACAGCGACTCGATCTCGACGCCGCCGACGCGGCGCGGCACGGGCCGCAGCAGGACCCTCTGAGCTGCGTCGGCGACGAGCCGGACGTGGAGGAGAGCCTGCTCCCGCTGGAGTCGGACATGGCTTGCGTACGCGGCCGCCGCGGTGACCGCGGCGATCGCCGCCGATGTGTACCCCGTCCCCAGGTCGGTGTAGACGAAGCTGAGGCCGATCATGATCAGAAGGCAGAGCGTCCCCAGCAGGACAGTGGGGAGCACGGGCCACATGGAAGCGGCCAGGGCAGGTGCGGCGGGCAGGAGGCGGCTGAAGGCGACCTCCCTCGGTGTGGTGAACGCCAGCCCAGCGATAAGGCCGGTCAGGATCACCGGCGACAGCAAGGCAGGTTCCCACCGACTGTAGGGAGGACGACGGCGTCCCAGCCGTTCGGACCTGATCACAAAGTCAGCATATAGATACGAAGCCGACATCGAAATGCCGCAGGTGCGGCGGACTGCTTGACTCACCTCCCCGAGCCGAGAGGAACGACCAGACCCATGAGCACCGAGACCGACGTCCTCGTCCTGGGCGGCGCCGGCGTGGACACGATCGTCCACGTCCCCGAGCCGCGCGTGCCACGATCACCGTCCCGACGCCGGTCACGCCGCCATGGGGTCCCTGCCCCTTTGCGGATCTCCCATCCTGTGGAGGCGGCCACCTTGGCCCCAACGCGAGCAGTTCGCCGTGCGCCCGTCTGTCGCCCCAGCCGGGTTCGCCGTCAGGCCAGATCGCCGGCCCGCTCGACGAACGTCGAGTGGGAACGACTTCTCCGAGCGCGGAACAACCGCCGTAGCCGGAGTCGCCCCGCGAGTCGGCCGCATGCGGCGGCCTTGTCTTCGCCGTCCGGCAGAGCCGCCCCGTTGGGTCGGTGCGGGCCGCACCGGGCGCCGTGAGCGAAGGTGTGATCAGCCTCAACGACGAGATTCGTGGGTGAGTGGGGGCAGCCATTGATCGGCGGCAGTGGTTTGGGAGGATAAGCGGCGTGACACCGGAGAAGGGATACCTGCTGGACAACCGGCAACGCGAGGCCGGCCGGCGCTTCGAGGCCTTCGCGGAGCTCTTCGATCCTTGGACGCTCGACCACCTCGACCGACTGGGGCTTGCCGCCGGGTGGCGCATTTGGGAGGTGGGAGCGGGCGGACTCTCGGTGCCCAGTGCGCTCGCCGAGCGGGTCGGGCCCACCGGACACGTATGGGCAACGGATATCGACACCTCCTGGCTGACCGGCCTGACCGCCACCCCGGTCGAGGTGAGACGTCACGACGTGGCCCGGGATGAGCCGCCGGCCCGAGGCTTCGACCTCGTGCACGCGCGACTGGTGCTGGTGCACCTACCCGACCGGGCTGAGGTGCTGCGCCGGATGGCCGCAGCGGTGCGGCCCGGCGGCTGGCTGGTGGTGGAGGACGCCGACCCGGCGCTCCAGCCACTCGCCTGCCCTGACGAGCGTGGCCCGGCCGAAGAGCTGGCGAACCGGATCCGCCGCGAGTTTCGCACGTTGCTGGCCCAGAGCGGTGCGGACCTCGCCTTCGGCCGCTCCCTGCCTGTCCTGCTGCGCGGCGCCGGGCTGCACAATGTCCGAGCCGAGGGCTACTTTCCCCTCGCTTCGCCGGCTTGCCGGGAACTGGAAGCCGCGACCGTGCGTCAGCTGCGCGAGCAGCTGGTAGCGGGTGGGCTTGCCACCGGCGCGGAGATCGACCAGCACTTGGCCCACCTGCGCGAAGAGGAATTGGACGTCACCACTGCCCCCCTCGTCACCTGCTGGGGCCGCCGCCCCGCATAGGGTTACTCAGGACGATCGGCTCCACTCCTGCTTACCGACGGGCGGCCGCTCGCAAGAACCCGCACCTCACAGGCCATGGGCAGGGTTTTCGATACCCAAGGCGCGGGGCGCGGAATGCGAACCGGGGTACTGATGTTGTTGTAGTCGTGAGCGATTCGTCCCATGATGCCGTTTTCCCTTCGATCGAGCGTGAGTCCGTCCGCGAGCGGCTGGCGGCCGAACGTGCCGGCACGAGCGCGCAGATCGCGGCATTGAGCCGTGATTTCGACGCGATCGTCGAGGCCAATGCCCTGGTGGCGATCGACGACGAGCACGACCCGGAGGGGTCGAGCACCGCCTTCGAGCGGGCCCATGTCGCCGCCTTGCTGGCACAGGCGCGCGACCACCTGGCCGATCTGGATCGTGCGCTGGAACGGCTGGAGCGAGGGGACTACGGGCGGTGCGAGGGGTGCGGCGAGCAGATCCCGGCAGAACGTCTGGAGGTGCGCCCGGCGGCGAGCACCTGCGTGCACTGTGCCGCGGCGCGCCCCCGCTGACCGGGGCGGGGGACGGTAGCGCGGCTTGACCGCAGAGCTCGGACTTGACCCCATCCGCGGTTGGCAGCGAGGGGGAGTAATTCGCGCTGCCGCGTACGACGCGGCGCTCGACTCGGACCCCGACGCCCAGGGTTTTTCCGGGCGAGGGACCGTCCGGCATACCAAAGGTATGAAAGCATGCGCTCAGGACGATTCCCTCCGCAGCGACGGCAACGAGTGACCCGGCGGGGGTGGCCGCCAGGCCGAGCGGCGACAGAGTTCCTGGCCCAGGTGCCCCACCGCCGCTCGGACCCCCCGGCGTATGTAATGCGATAGCATCAGTCGGCGCTGGCGTGAACTCTTCGGGGGCGGTGCAGACATGGGAGCGGGTGCGGGCTACTCGATCAAACAGGGCGAGGGGGACGATTCCGCGCGGGAGTTGGACAACGCGGCGCGGGACCTCGGCACCATCCTCAGAGGCCTCCCGGCCCCGCAGTGCAGCACTCCCGCCGCGTTCGGCGGCGAGGAAGCGGCCCCGGCCTACGACAACTTCGTTGACGCGTGGCACAAGGAGGGCAAGGTGCTTCAGGACGCCCTGGAAGAGATAGCGAACAAGCTGCGCGTCACCATGAACAACTACCGTTCCGCCGAGGGGCACGCGATCAGCGGCCTGCGAACAGCGGCCGGGGCAGGGGCCGGCTCCGACGCTGCTGCCGGTGCTCGTTCCGGGCCCACCGCGCCCACCGCACCCGCCTCGACTCCCTTCGGCTGATACGGCTGCCCGGTGACGATGATGACGCCTGTGACGAAGACCGACGACGAGCTCGCCGAGCTCGACATCACCGCTCTCATCCGCTTCGGCCTGCCGGCCCAAGCCTCCATGCGCACCGCCCTCTTCGGTGACGGCGCGATCGGCGCGGCGGTCGTCCTCGACCGGTTGGGGGTGCTTCCGCGCGCGGTCGCCTTCCTGGCTCAGATCGTCCGCAGCGGTGGCATCGCCTATGCCGCCGGCCTCGAGGTTCCCGTGCCGGGAGAGCGAGCCACGCGCATCGTGAGGGAATGGCTCACCACGGCCGAGACGGTTGCGCAGGGTGTGGACGACGACGACACCGCGGCCCGCTGGCTGGAGGCCGTCGCGGCGATCATGGCCATGCGCTGGGAGAGCCGACACCAGGGCGAGCCGGGCCAGGGGTAGGAGCGGGCAGCTCCTGAGCGCCGTAACGGACAGGGACACTACGGGGAGGGGCCGCGGCGATGGCGGGCGAGTCCACGACGACGCGACGGGCCGAACTGGCCAAGCGCGTCAGGGCAATTCAGGGTGCCGACAGCAAGAACGACCTCATATCCGAGATCAAGGGTGCCCTTGAGGTCCACGCGCCGATGGGCGACCCCCATGCGATGGAGGACGCGGCCAAAAAGTACCAAAAGGCCGCCGACGCCATCGACGAGGACGTCCAGCGCCGTCTCACCAAGGTCGAGCAGGACCAGCTGCCGAACGCCTGGGCCGGAACCACCGCGTTCACCGCGATAGACGCGGTGGGGGCGGCGTGTCGCGCGGTCGACCAGATGTGTGTCGCTTTCCGGGGCGGTGCTACCGCCCTGCTCAGGCTCGCCTCGGTCGTGGCCACGGCCAAGGGGCAAGACGAGCAGGGCCGCTCTCAGCTCCGGGAAGCGCTGAGCATCCTCGGCCCCGAGGACGGCTTCTTCGACGACTGGGTGGAGAACGACGAGGAGGAGGCTGCCAAGAACAGAGCGCGCAGCTTCGCCACGGAGGGCGCCAAAGCCATGGAAACGGCCGCCGTCGCAGTCGACGACGCGGCACGCGCGGCTGCCCGTGACCTCAACAAGCTGGCGTCCGAGGCCCGTTCGGGGCACGTTGACGCCAAGGGCATGAGTGCCGTTGACAAGCTGATGCTGGCCGACGCCACAACACTCTCCGAGCAGGACCCGGCTCGCGAGCAGAACGAAATCCTGACGGCCACCGACCTCGAGCGCTCCAGCGACCGGCTGAACAAGCTGAACCCCGCCGACCGTGCCGCGTTCGACAAGATGCTGGCGGATTCCAAGTCGCCGGAAGAGCGCGCCTATCTGACGAAGGCGCTCGCGGCGGGGCACGGCATGAAAGACATCGAGGCGTTCCGCGCGAAGATTCACGCGCACGGCGACGACGAGAACTGGCTCCGCTCCCATCTCACCCCTGTCGTCGCACCTGGCGACACCACGAACTCGACGACGCAGAACGCCGGGTTCATGGGGCAGGGCTGGACTCAGGGCGGAGACGGCAGCGAAGGCACCTGTGTGGCGTCCTCCACGGTCACCGCCAGAGCCATCGTCGACCCTGTCTACGCTCTCGGCCTCACCGGCGGGGAGTCCGGCCAGGAGAACGACCCCAAGGCGTTTCGCGACCGACTGGTGGCCGAACAGCACAGAGTCCACGACGAGGGAGACGGCGGATACTCGGGCTGGTTCGGCACAGGCAAGCCGGAGGGCATGGACACAGACGGCCAGTCCGAGATCATCGACAAGGAGATCAGCCCGCACACGGGCGCCGAATACGATTTCAAGGACGTGGGCAGCGCCGACTCCCGCCGGGATGCGCTTCCCGAGATCGAGAAGGCCGTGGCCGACGGCAAGCCCGTACCGGTCAACGTCAAGGGCAGCGACAGTGCCCACGCGATGATGATCGTTGGCCAGGAGGGCAATATGCTGCAGATCTACAACCCCTGGGGCACGACCACCTGGGTCAGCGAGGAGGACTTCGTCAACGGCGGCATGGCCAAAGCATCTGACAACCGTCTGCCCGATACGTATGAAGTCCACATTCCCAAGTGACAGCCGATGAAGCCCCTTGAGTGTGTGCGCGCCATCATGAAGCCCCTTGCCCGTCGACGTGCGCTGGCCCTGGCCACGGCCTCGACGGCACTGATCGCCCTTTCCACGGCCGCGTGCGGATCCCACGACAACTGCTGCGCCCCCATGCCCACGGACTATGGGTTGCCCAAGCCCCACGGACCAGGCACCGACATCGACTACCCATCCCAGGCACTCAGCGTGCGGCCACGCGTGGGCATGGACTTCTCCGTCTTCGTACGGCTCGACAAGAGGACACCGGCCGATTGGTCGGTGTCCGACAGCGGCGAGGAAGAGGGCGTATTCCGGTACAAAGGGACGAAGACGGTGGAGGGCACTCCGGACGGTGAGTCCGGGGAAGGCATGGCTATCCGTACGCAGTACTTCGTCTTCCATGCCGAGAAGCTGGGCGGATCGACCTTGGTACTCAAGGACACTCGCAGCGGCCGGACGATGACCTATGCGGTGGACGTGGTCAAGAGGGCACCCGGTGGGCCGGAGAGCCCGGCCGGGTCTGTGGGGCCCACCACAGTCGAAGGCAGAAAAGTCGCCCAGGACTTCCAGGGAACTGTCACCGTCAAACGCGGTGAGAGATTCGCGGTCGCCAACCGCTACTCGAATGTTCCTGGCATCAAGTGGCGCATAGCCGGAAACACCGACCCCGATGTGTCGTTCGTGACCTCGGAGCGAGCAGAACCCGCGACGACAGGTGACCCTGCCGGAAACCGTCAGGACTGGTACACGTTTGTCGCGGCCGCACAGGGCACCACCACCGTAAGGCTCTCCGGCTGCTACCGCTGCTCCTACGAGACGGCCCCGAAGAGCTCGGAGAGCGAGAAGTTCTCCGAGACCAAGGTCCTGACCATCCGCGTACGGTGAGCGCCTCTGATCAGCTAAGGAATCCTGAGCCTGAGGATTCTTCATCACATTGGTGAGCCTGATGACCCGCCAGTGGCGCCGGTCAGCTCTACGCGATCGTCGGCTGAGATCGCAAGCGGAGCTCGGGTTGGGACGAAAGCGGCTACTGTGGGCGGCCACTACCAAGAGCGGCAAAGGGATACGCGAATGGGCGGTTGGCGACGGTTTCTGTCCAGTCACCCGGTTGTGCTGGGCGTGAGCGCATTGGCCAGCTTAATCGGCCTCCTGGCATGGTTATTTGACGTCCCGTCACTACGGTCCTTGGTCGACAGCGCGGCCGTTCCGCGACCCACCAGCACTTCCCTCCCCGCTCCCACTGGTTCCTCCTCTGCCCCCGAACCGACGACGAGTACCGTCCACACGCCGGAACCAGTCCGGTCATCCCCACGACCTCAGCCCACGGTGACTACGGATTCACCAGTCGCGGTACAGCCTCCGCCGGAGACATACGAGAGGCCATCACCCCAGCACGCCGGCCCGCTCACGATCCGCATCGAGATGGGGCAAAGAGGCAAGATCGGGCCGAGCACATGGCGTCTGGGCGCAACTCCGGGCGCCAACACGGAGGTGTATGACTCGACCGGCCAGTTGGACGAGGGTTGCTACGTGCAGTGGACTCTGCGTCGCGGTACCGAAGTGGTCAGCACCGATCAGGACGGCGCCTGCCGTTCTGGAGGTATCACGATGTTCAACTTTGGTGACACTTTGGACGAGGCGGGAAGTTATCGGCTGACCGCCGCGGTCACGACCGACTGGGGAACGAAGGGCTCATCCACTCTCGATTTCGAAGTCGCCGCGTCTTAGCGGCTCCCTATGGTGCCGGCTCCTGGCCGAGCGCCGTGTCGCACCGGCACATGGCCGGCGGGGACAGCATCGGCCCACCCGTCGCTCGCCGAGACGGTGGGCGGGCCGATGTCGCCGGCGGAGATCCGGCCGACGTTCTGTCCGCATCCGTGATCGGTGCAGCGCTCCACTCCTGTGCGTCCTGTTGATGTGGAGGCACTTACCCGCCGGCAGGCTGACCCGCGAGCGTCGCCGCGACATGGGCGCGGGCAGGCTCCTCGAGCTCCTCGTGCAGCGCGAAGAACAGGTCGGCGGCGCGGATGCCGACCCAGTCGGCCGCCAGCAGCTCGGCGGGCAGGCCCGGGTCGAGGTAGGTCAGCCGCCGCCAGTCGGTCAGGGCGCGCACGTAGGCGGCGAACGCCCTGGGCTCGTCGGTCCCGGAGCGGAGCAGGCTTTCCCGCAGGGGGCCGTGCGTGTCGATGAAGTCGCGGTAGAGCGGCTCCAGCTGGTCGAAGTCCCACCACTGCCGCACCTTCTGCGACAGCTCGCCGAAGGCGAGGTGGTCGGAGCGCAGCAGATCCGCGTACGAGGTGAGGTCCAGGCGCCGCAGCATCGCGGCCGTGGCGTCGTACAGGTGGGCGGGTGCGATCCAGACACCGGGCGCGACCGTCCCGAATCCGAGCCGGGCGAGCTGGGAGCGCAGCTGGTGGCGCTTGTTGCGTTCGGACTCGGGCACGGAGAAGACCGCGAGCAGCCAGCCGTCGGCGAGGGCGGCGCGCTCCCGCCGGAAGATCCGCTCGTCGCCCTCGCGCAGGATGGTGCGGCCTTCCTCGGACAGTTCGTAGCCCGCCATGCCGTCCTGCCGGCGGGCCTGGAGGATGCCGCGCCGCTTGAGGCGGTGGATGGCCGAGCGTACGGCCTGCTCGTCGACGCCGAGGCCGGCGAGCAGGCCGATCAGCGAGGCTACGGACAGCCAGCCGCCGTGCCGACGCGCGTAGAGGCCGTACACGGTGACGATCAATGTCCGGGGCGGGGCGGAGGACGGCCGGATCGGGAGGTCCGCCGTCTCCCCGGAGCCGGCGGCTGCGCGTGCGCTGGTCATCCGGTCACCGTAGCAACGAGCCTGGCGGGCGCGTTGTTCAGCCTTCCTGGATGCGCAGCCGGAAGCGCTGGATCTTGCCGGTGGCGGTCTTCGGCAGTTCGGGGAGGAAGACCACGGCCCGCGGGTACTTGTATGGGGCGATGGTGTTCTTGACGAAGGTTTGGAGCTCGGCCGCCTTCGCGTCGTCGCCCGCGACGCCTTCCCGGAGCACCACGAACGCCTTGACGATCGCGCCTCGCTCGGGGTCGGGGGTGCCGACGACCGCGGTCTCGGCCACATCGGGATGGGCGAGCAGGGCCTCCTCGACCTCCGGGGCCGCGATGTTGTACCCGGAGGAGATGATCATGTCGTCGTTGCGGGCCTGGAACCAGAAGTAGCCGTCGGCGTCGCGGACGTAGGTGTCGCCGGTGATGTTCCAGCCGTGCTGGACGAAGACCCGTTGCCGGTCGTCGCCGAGGTAGCGGCACCCGGTCGGCCCCTGGACGGCGAGCCGGCCCGGCGTCCCGTCGGGTACCGGGTTGCCGTCCGAGTCCAGGATCGCGGCGCGGAAGCCCGGGACTACGCGGCCGGTGGCGCCGGGCCGGATGTCGTCGTCGGCGGCGGAGATGAAGATGTGCAGCATCTCGGTGCCACCGATGCCGTCGATGATGCGGATGCCGGTGGCCCGCTCGAACTCCTCCCACACTGTGACCGGGAGGTGCTCGCCGGCCGACACGCAGCGGCGTATGCCTTTGAGGTCCGGTGCCCGGCCGGCGGCGAGGATCGCCTTGTACGCGGTGGGTGCGGTGAACAGGACGGTTACCCCGTGCTCGGCGACCGCGTCGGCGAGTTCGCCAGGTGTGGCCCGCTCCAGCAGCAGCGTCGAGGCGCCGGCGCGCAGGGGGAAGACGACCAGCCCGCCGAGGCCAAAGGTGAAGCCGAGTGGCGGCGTGCCGGTGAACACGTCGTCCGGCGTGGGCTTCAGGATGTGCCGGGAGAAGGTGTCGGCGTTCGCGAGGACGTCGCGGTGGAAGTGCATGGTGGCCTTGGGCCGGCCTGTGGTGCCGGAGGTGGGGCCGAGGAGGACCACGTCATCGGCGGCGGTGTCGACGGCGGTGAACTCGCCGCTTTTGGCGGCGGCCCGGGCAGTGAGATCCGCAGCATCGCCCGAGCCGTAGCACAGGACCGGCAGGTCGTCACCCGCCGCTGTGCACAGCTCGTCCCTGAAGCGGTGGTCGCACAGGGCGAGGGTCGGCCGGGTCAGCTCGATAAGCGGGGTCAGCTCGCCCGCGCGCAGCAGCGGGACGGTGGTGACGACCACCCCGCCTGCCTTGATGACGGCGACCCAGCAGGCCACCAGATGCGGGGTGTTGGGGCCGCGCAGCAGGACGCGGTTGCCTGGCACCAGCCCCAGGTCCTCAGTGAGGACCTGGGCGATCCGGTTCGCGTGCCGCTGGAGGTCGCCGTACGTCCAGGTCTCGGTGGGCGTGCGCAGGCAGGGGCGGTCGGGGCCGAAGCGGCGGATGGTCTCGTCCAGGAGCACTTCGGCGCAGTTGAGGCGCTCGGGGTAGTGGAGTTCTGGGAGGTCGAAGTGGAATTCCGGCCACTCGGCCGCGGGCGGCAGATGGTCACGGCAGTACGTGTCCTGGTGCGCGGACGGTGAGAGCTGCATGGGCAGTCCTCCCTTCTGACTGACTACGTCCGGGGCGCGGGATGAAGGGGGCGGGCCGGCGCCGTGCGGGGGAGCGTCGGCCCGTTGTCGTTACCTACGGCTGGATGGGCCCTCCCAGCGGTAGCTGGGGGAGGGTCAGACGGACGGCAAAGGCGCGTCGGCGTAGGCCCCGGACAGCAGTCGTCCCGCGCCCGGGGCGACGGCCGGCAGCCCGAGGGCGCGCATCATCTGGTGGGCGGTGGCGATCGAGGCGGACAGCACGGGCTTGCCCAGCTCCTGCTCGACGACCTCGACCGATTCCAGCGACGGCATCTGCACACACGCCGACAGGACGATCGCGTCCGCGTCGCTGTGATCCAGCTTGCGGACGATGGGCGCCAGCTCGCGCGGGTCGTGCGCGGCGACCTGCAGGTTGTCGGGGATCTCCAGTGCTGTCCAGTCGCCGACCTCGATGCCCTCGTTGCGGATGTACTCCACGACGGTCCGGGTGAGCGGCTTGAGGTAGGGGGCGACGAGGGTGATCGAGCGGGCGCCCATCGTGTGCAGCGCGCCGACCAGCGCGCCCGCACTGGTGACGACGGGCGCCGGAGCGCCGTTCTCCTGCGTCACCGTGGTCAGTTTCTTCTCGGATGCGCGGTGGTAGCCGTGGCCCATGCTCATGATCGCCACCAGGCAGGCGTAGCCGAGCACATCGACCTGAGCGTCCGACAACTCGGCGGCACAGCGGGTGGAGTCGGCGTCCATGGCGGCCAGCTCCTCCTTCCGCACCTGCTTCATCCGCATCCGGCTGGAGTGGAAGGTGAACCTCTCGGGGGCGACGGTCTCCCGGGCCCGGAAGAGGGCGGGGATCTCGGTCTCCATGGTGACGTTGGAGCTCGGCACGATCTGGCCGATGCGGAAGGCCCTGGGGCGCTCGCTCATCGGGCGTCCACCACCGGGTTGCGCAGGGTGCCGATCGATTCGACGGTCGCCTCGACGACATCACCGGGGGTGAGGAACTGCTGCGGGGTGAAGCTGGCGCCGACGCCGGCCGGGGAGCCGGTGGCGATGACGTCGCCGGGCTCCAGAATCATGCCGGCGCTGATGTCGGCGATCAGTTCCGGAATGCGGAAGAGCATGTGGCGGGTGTTGCCCTTCTGCTTCACCTCGCCGTTGACGCGCAGCGACAGGTCCAGGTCGTGCGGGTCGGGGATGTCGTCGGCCGTGCGAACGGCGGGGCCGAAGGGCGCGTAGGAGTCCTGTCCCTTGGAATAGAACCACTGGCCGGAGCGGCGCTGGTCGCGGGCGCTGATGTCGTTGACGATGCTGTAGCCGAAGACGTGGTCGAGCGCGTCCTCGGGCCGCACCTTCTTGGCGGCCTTGCCGATGACGACGGCGAGCTCGCACTCCCAGTCGAGCTGGGAGGTCAGGTCGCCGTTGTGGAGGATGGGATCGCCTGGGCCGGTGACGGCGGTGGCAGGCTTGCTGAACAGCACCGGCCGCTGGGGCAGCTCCTTGTCGGTGTCGAGCGTACGGGCCGACTCGGCGACGTGCTCGGTGTAGTTGAGGCCGACGCCGACGATCTTGCCGGGGCGCAAGGGCGCCTTCAGGGTCACCTCGGCCAGTGGGCGCTGCGCCGCTTCGGGGAGTGGGCGGGCCAGCAGGTCGGTCAGCGCGGCGACGGCTTCGGGCCCGGCGTGGACGAGGTCCAGCACGGTGGCGGGGGCGGCGCCGAGACCGGGGATCTCAGTGTCGTACTCGGCGGCGAGTGCGGCGATGTCGATGACGGTGTCATCGTGCTGTACGCCCAGCCGGCGCGCCTCGTCGCCGTCGCGGGTATAGCTGACCAGCAGCATGTGAACTCCTCGGGGGTTGTGCTCGGTGCGGGGCGGTTCAGGCGGCCGGCTGGTGGCCGTCGCCGTCGGCGTAGGCCTCCTCGCGCCAGAAGGCGAGGGAGCGCATGACGGGGAAGTCGTTGAAGGAGAACAGGACGGCGTCGTCGCTGCCGCTGGCGTTGGTGTGCTCGTGCCAGGCCCAGGAGGGCACGCAGAAGATGTCGCCCTCCTGCCAGTCGAAGCGCTGTCCGGCGATGATCGAGTGGCCGCGGCCCTTGGCGACGTTGTAGACGACCGACCCGGTGTGCCGGTGCGCCTTGGTGGCCTCGCCAGGGCGCAGCAGCTGCAGGTGGGCCCCCATGGTGGGCATCACGGATCCGCCGGTGAGCGGGTTGCTGTACTCGAGGATGATCCCGTCGTACGGGGAGCCGTCGGTGGCCTTGGCGGCGTTCAGCAGCGCCGGATAGGCCTGCTCCCAGGGGTAGGCGAACAGCGGGGAGTACGGCTTGGTCCAGCCGTCCTCGAATCCGTACGGGCGCAGCTCACCGGCGCCGTAAGTGAGCAGCGAGGAGTTCACGACCTTCCCCTGCTCCTGGTAGAGGTTCGGGTGCACCTCGTAGAAGCCCGCGTCGTGCGCGTTGACCAGCGGGATGTCCAGGCCGTCCTGCCAGATGACGGGGCCGTCGTCGCCCTCGTTGCCGTGCTCGTGCCAGGTCCAGTTCGGGGTGATGGCGAAGTCGCGCGGGCCGACCTTGAGCTTCTGCCCGTCGACGACCGTCCAGGCGCCCTGGCCCTCGACGACGAAGCGCAGGGCGGCGGCCTGGTGGCGGTGCGCGGTCATGGACTCGCCCGGCCCCATCACCTGCAGCCCGGTGTAGAGCATGCCGACGGCGGCCGAGATGTCCTTGCGGCCGGGGTTGACCAGCATCACCACCCGGCGGCCCGCGTCATCGGCCTTGACCAGGTCGAGCGACTCCAGCACCAGCGGGCGCAGCTGCTCGTACGACCAGTGCACCGGAACCGACTTGGGCTGCGGGTACCACGGTTCGATCTCGTTCGCGACCGTCCACAGCGCTCCGGCTTCGTGCTGGGCGAGCCGGTCGTAGTACGCCTTCAGATCCGCGGTGTCGCTGACCCGGGCCCGGCCCAGCACGTCGTCGCTGTACGCCATGTCCGCTCGACCTCCCTCGTTAATTTCACTTTGTTGACGCTCGTCAGAATCACGCTATAGCTTCGAGGGTGTCAAGAGGCTGGAGGAAAGAGATGAACCCACCGGATCCCCGTACGGCTGACCCGGACACGGCCCTCGAAGTGGTCGTGGAACGCAGGGTCGAGTGGTATGACACCGACGCCTCGGGCCATCAGCACAACTCCGCGATCCTGCGCTGGGTGGAGGCCGCGGAGGCCGAACTGCTGCGCCGGCACGGCCTGGACTGGCTGTTCGGGCGCGCGCCACGGGTGCGCCACGAGGTCAACTACCACGCCCGGCTGTGGTTCGGCGAGACCGTGACCATCCGGCTGCGGGTGGTCCGGCTCGGCCGCACCTCGCTCACGTACGCCTTCGAGGTGCGCGGCCGTGAGGGCGTCGCCGCCCAGGGCACGATGATCGTCGCGCACGCCGAGCCCGACTCCCCGTCGGCCACGCCCTGGCCGCAGAAGGTGCGGGACGCGTTTCAGGCCGCGCCCGCCACGGCGGCGGAGGAGACCGCATGATGCGCATCGCGGTCATCGGCGGAGGCCCCGCCGGCCTGTACTTCGCCGCCCTCGCCAAGCAGCTGGACCCCTCGCGCGAGATCACTGTCTGGGAGCGCAACGCCCCCGACGACACCTTCGGCTTCGGCGTCGTCTTCTCCGACGAGACGCTCGACGGCATCGCGGGTGCAGACCCGGCCGTCTTCGCGGCCATGGAGGCCGAGTTCGCGCGCTGGAGCGACATCGACATCCACTACCGGGGCAGCGTGCAGACCTCCGGCGGACACGGCTTCGCCGCCATCTCCCGCAAACGGCTGCTGCAGATCCTGCAGCTGCGGTGCACCGAGTCCGGCGTGGATCTGCGCTTCCGCACCCAGGCCCCGTCCGCTGACGAGCTCTCGCACCGGTACGACCTGGTGATCGCCGCCGACGGCGTCAACTCGGCGACCCGCGCCAAGCACGCGGACGTCTTCCAGCCCTCGCTGGACGTGCGTGACTGCCGCTATATGTGGCTGGCCACCGACCGGGTGCTGGAGGCATTCACCTTCGTCGTGTCCGAGACCGAGCATGGACCGGTGCAGGTGCACGCTTATCCGTTCAGCTGCGACCGCTCCACCTTCATCGTCGAGATGACCGAGCGGACCTGGCGGGCGGCGGGCTTCGACGCTTTCGCGGCCAAGGAATACCTGCCCGGCGAGAGCGACGAGGAGAGCGTGGCCCGCTGCGCCGAACTGCTCGGCGACTTCCTCGGCGGGCACCGGCTGCTGACCAATAACTCCAAGTGGGTGCGGTTCACCACCGTCCGCAACCGCACCTGGCGCCACCGCAACATCGTGCTGCTCGGCGACGCCGCGCACACCGCACACTTCTCCATCGGCTCCGGCACCAAGCTCGCGATGGAGGACGCACTCGCACTGGCGGCGGCCCTCGAGGCCGAGTCGCACGCCCTGGACGCCGCGCTGGCGCGGTACGAGCGGGAGCGCAGGCCCGTCGTGGAGTCCACCCAGCGCGCGGCGCAGGCCAGCCTGGAGTGGTTCGAGACGATCGAGTGTGCGGTCGGCCAGGAGCCCGAGCAGTTCGCGTTCAACCTGCTCACCCGCAGTCGCCGGGTCACCTTCGACAATCTGCGGGTCCGCGACCCCGAGTACGCCGCCGGGCTGGAGCGCTGGTTCGGCGGGGAGCACGCGGCCCCGCCACTGTTCCAGCCTTACCGGCTGGGCCCGTTGGAGCTGCGCAACCGTGTGGTGGCCGCCCCCGTCGCCACGTACTCGGCGACCGGCCAGGGCATCGTCGGCGACGCCGCGCTGGTGCACCTGGGCGGTGCGGCCTTCGGCGGGGCCGGCCTGGTGCTGGCCGGGATGACCGCGGTCAGCCCCACCGGACGGGTGACCCCGGCCTGCCCGGGGCTCTGGGACGACGCGCAGATACCGGGCTGGCGACGGATTACCGACCTGGTGCACGCGCACAGCGGCGCCGCCGTCGGAGTCCAGCTCAGCCACAGTGGACGCAAGGGCGCCACGGAGGTGCCCGCCCATGGCTCGCTGGGCGAGCCGCTGGCCGAGGGAGGCTGGCAGACGGTGGCCCCGTCCCCGCTCGCCTGGGGCGACCACCCCGCGCCGCACGCCCTCACCGAGACCGAACTCGATGTCATCGCCGAGGAGTTCGCGTCCGCGGCCAGGCGCGCCGACGCCGCCGGCTTCGACGTCCTGGAGCTCCAGGCGGGCCACGGCTTCCTGCTCTCCTCCTTCCTGTCCCCGCTCACCAACCACCGCACGGACGCCTACGGAGGCGGCCTGACCGGCAGGCTCCGCTTCCCGCTGCGCGTCCTGGACCGGGTGCGCGCCGTCTGGCCGGAGCACAAACCGCTGATCGTGCGGATCTCCGCCGTCGACTGGACCGACGGCGGCACGACGATCGAGGACGCGGTCGCCGTCGCGGCCGCCCTGCACGCTCACGGCGCGGACGCGATCGACGTCTCCAGCGGCGAGGTCGTGCCCTGGGAGCGGCCCGCGTACGGGCGTACGTACCAGACGCCGTTCGCCGCCCGTATCCGCGCCGAGGCCGGGGTACCGGTGATCGCGGTCGGCGGCTACTCCACGTACGACGACGCCAACTCCACTATTCTGGCGGGCCGTTCGGATCTGGTGGCGCTCGGCCGCGCCCAGCTCCACGACCCGGCGTGGACCTTGCACGCCGCCGCCGCGCTCGGCTACCGCGGCCCGGCCGCGCACTGGCCGCGCGCCCTGCGCCCCGGCAGCACCCCGCCCCCGGCCGGTGGCCGCGAGCGCCCCGCCCTCGTCCTGTGCCCGGCCCCCGCGCCCGACATCCACCACCGCTGGCGTCCGACTGTCAAGGAAAGGACAGCCTGAGCATGCAGCACTTCGAGGACTTCCCCCGCTTCACCGCCGCCGCCGTCCAGGCCGCTCCCGTCTACCTCGACGCCGCCGCCACCGTCGACAAGGCCGTCGCCCTCATCCACGAGGCGGCCGGCAACGGCGCCTCGCTGATCGCCTTCCCCGAGGTGTTCGTGCCCGGCTACCCGTACTGGAACTGGACCATGAACCCGGTTCAGGGATCCCCCTGGTACGAAAAGCTCTACCGCTCGGCGATCGACGTGCCCGGCCCGCACGTCGACACCCTGCGCGCCGCCGCGGCCGCCACCGGCACCACGGTCGTCATCGGCGTCAATGAGCGCGGTGCCCACAGCCTCGGTGTGCTCTACAACAGCGTATGCGTCATCGGCCCGGACGGCGCGCTCCTCGGCGTGCACCGCAAGCTGGTTCCCACCTGGGCGGAGAAGCTCACCTGGACCGGCGGCGACGGCAGTTCGGTGCGGGTGCACCACACCCCCGTCGGCCCGCTCGGCGTGCTGGCCTGCGGCGAGAACACCAACACCCTCGCCCGCTTCTCCCTCCTCGCCCAGGGCGAGCTCGTCCACGTCTCCAACTACATCTCGCTGCCGGTCGCGCCCGCCGACTACGACATGTCCGAGGCCATCGCGATCCGCACCGCCGCGCACTCCTTCGAGGGCAAGCTCTTCTCCATCGTCTCCTGTTCGACGATCACTGAGGAGATGATCGAGGTCGCGGCCGGCGACGACCCGGAGATCGCCAAGGCGATGCGACGTCCGCGCAGCGCGCTGTCCGGCATCTTCGGCCCCGACGGCCGCCCGGTCACCGAGCCGCTCGTCGACGAGCAGGGCATCGTCTACGCGGAGGTCGACCTGGCACGCTGCATCCAGCCCAAGCAGATGCACGACATCATCGGCCACTACAACCGCTTCGACGTCTTCCGGCTGCACCATGACACGACGCATCGGCAGCCCCTCATACGCACCCCGGCACCATTGCCCGCGGCTCCGCTCACCGGCCCCTGGACGCCCCCGGCATCCGCACCCACGGACGACTCGGCAATCTCGTGATCACTCCCTCAACGGGCAGTTCACCCGGCGGGCGGGGACGGGAGGAGGAGGCGTACCGCGGCAACGGCACCTTCGACACCTCCTCCTGCCCCCGAGGCCATCTCCGCCACCGCGCCTGGCCCTGGGCACTCCGTGCAATCTTCCTTCCGTTTTATTGACGCCCGTTTTTAAAGCGGAATAGCATCCTCGCACCGCTTCGACGGCGGGAACGCGATCCGGAATTCGCCCTCATCAAGGGGGATCAGGGAGCTGTACGGCTCCACATACGTCGAGCGAGTCGATCTGACGCACGACGGCACCGCGGTCCGGGCGTACCGGAGACCCCATACCGGAGACCCCAGACCAGGCCGCGAAGAGGCGTCTACCATGCGACGCGCTCACGGTCGGTCCGAACTGAGCACGATCGACCACCGTCCCAAGGGAGGAATCATGCCCATCACCCCCGTGGTCGTCGTCATCCGCGCCGGCGGCCCACCCCTGTCGCCCGTCACCGGTGTCTCCAGTGCGCCCGTCCACGCTTCAGCCATCGTCGAGCGCCGATGAACGTCGCTGAGGCGGTCGGCGCCACCCTCGTCTCGCTCGGTGTCGACCACGTCTTCGGTGTCGTCGGGTCGGGCAACTTCCACGTCACCAACGCCATGGTCGAGGCCGGGGCCCGGTTCGTGGCCGCCCGCCACGAGGGCGGCGCCGCGACCATGGCGGACGCATACGCACGGACGGCCGGCAAGCCGGCTGTGCTGAGCGTGCATCAGGGATGCGGCCTGACGAACGCGCTGACCGGTATCACCGAAGCGGCCAAGAGCCGAACGCCCTTGCTGGTGCTGGCGGCCGAGGCCGGTGAGCCCACGTCGAACTTCTCCGTCGACCAGAGCGGGCTGGCTGCGGCCGTGGGTGCCGTGCCGGCCAGGATCACCTCGGCACACACAGCGGTCGCGGAGACGACCCGTGCCGTCGCCACCGCCGTGCAGCAGCGCCGTACCGTGCTGCTGAACTTGCCGCTGGAGACACAGGCGCTCGACACGGGGGCGCCCGCTGGGCCGCTGGTCCTGCCTCCCGCTCCCCTCCCGGTTCAGCCGTCGTCGACCGAACTGGCAGCGCTGACCAAGGTGTTGGATACGGCAGAGCGTCCGGTCTTCGTCGCAGGTCGGGGCGCCCGTGGACCGGGATGCAGGGACGTCCTGCTGGAGTTGGCGGAGGCCTGTGGCGCGCTGGTCGCGACCTCCGCGGTGGCCAAGGGGCTTTTCCAGGGGAACCCGTGGTCGCTGGACGTGTCCGGGGGCTTCTCCTCACCCCTGGCGGCGGATCTGATCAGCCGGGCCGACCTGATCGTCGGATGGGGATGTGCCCTGAACATGTGGACCATGCGTCACGGGCGGCTGATCGGCCCCGGGACGACAGTGGTCCAGGTCGACGACACCGCCGAGGCCATCGGAGCCCACCGCGAGGTGAGCTTCGGGGTGGTCGGCGACGTGGCCGCGACGGCACGGTGCGCCCTCACCGCGATCAGCAGCAGCGCCGCACGCGGAGACGCGCCACACGGCTACCGCACACCCGAGGTCCGCAGACGCATCGCGGACTCGGTCCGCTGGCGCGATGTGCCCTTCGACGACACCGGCGACGGCGAGCGGATCGACCCGCGGGCGCTGAGCATCAGTCTGGACGACCTGCTGCCGGACGAGCGGGTGATCGCCGTCGACTCGGGCAACTTCATGGGTTATCCGAGCATGTTCCTGTCGGTACCGGACGAGCAGGGCTTTTGTTTCACCCAGGCGTTCCAGTCCATCGGACTCGGCCTGGCTACCGCGATCGGCGCGGCGCTCGCCCGGCCGGACCGGCTGCCCGTGGCGGCGCTCGGCGACGGCGGTGCGCTGATGAGCGTGTCGGAGCTGGAGACCGTGGTGCGGCTGGGCCTGCCGATGGTCATCGTGGTCTACAACGACGACGCCTACGGTGCCGAAGTGCACCATTTCGGGCCGGGCGGATTCCCCTTGGACACCGTTCGGTTCCCGCCCGTGGATCTTGCTTCGATCGCGTCCGGATTCGGCTTCACCGCGCTCACGGTCCGCACTGTCGCCGACCTGGCTCCGGTTGAGCACTGGCTCCAAGGCTCCCGCGACACCCCGCTGCTGATCGACGCGAAGGTGACCCGCGAGCAAGGCGCTTGGTGGCTGGAGGAGGCGTTCCGCGGCCACTGAACGCCATTCATCTCACAGATGTGTCGGTCCCGAGAAAGGACAAGCGAAATGACCAGCCCGCACACCACACATCAGGGCGCGTTGCGGTCGCGCTTCTTGCCGGTGGTCCTGTGCTGCGCCACCATCATCGTCGACGGCTACGACCTGATCGTCTACGGCACGGTGGTACCGACCCTGCTCGGTGGCGGTGCCGAATGGAAGCTGAGCGCCGCGGAGGCCGGGCGGATCGGCTCCTACGCGCTGATCGGAATGCTGATCGGCGCACTGCTCATCGGCACGGTCACCGACATCGTCGGCCGCCGCCGGATCCTGATGGCCTGTGTCGCCTGGTTCTCCACCGCGATGTTCCTCGCGGCGGTCGCCCCCACCCCCGAATTGTTCGGCCTGACCCGGTTCATAGCCGGTGTCGGCCTGGGCGGGGTCGTTCCGACCGCGATCGCCCTGACTGTCGAGTACGCCCATCCCCGGCGGCGGAACGTCACCAACGCCATCATGTTCTGCGGATATTCGATCGGCGGGATCGTCGCGGCCCTGTCGGCCATCTGGATCATTCCGGGACTCGGCTGGCGTGCGATGTTCGTACTCGGTGGCGTGTTCGGCCTGGTGCTGCTGCCCGTGATGTGGTTCAAGCTCCCGGAGTCGGCCAGCTACCTGATCGCCCGCGGCAGGCACGCCGAGGCCGAAGCGCTCGCGGCACGCTTCGACCTGGCCCTCGAGGACTCGGCGAGCGATGCCGGCTCATCGAGGACGAGCGCGTTCGATGGCCTGCGGGCGCTGTTCGCCAGACGGTACGTGGTCGGAACACTGCTGTTCTGGGTGGGCACCGCGTTCGGTCTCCTGCTCGTCTACGGCCTCAACACCTGGCTTGCCCAGATCATGCGCAAGGCCGGCTTCGAGCTGGGGTCGGCGCTGGCGTTCCTGCTGGTGCTCAACCTCGGTGCCATCATCGGCACGCCCCTGCTCGGCAACCTGGCCGACCGCGTGGGGGCCAAGAAGATCACTTCGGGCATGTTCCTGACGGCCGCCGCCTGCATCTGGCTGATCAGCTTCAACTTCCCGTCGGCCGTGCTGTATGGCCTGGTCGCGGTCGCCGGAGCCTGCACCATCGGCACGACCATCATCGTGAACTCCTACACCGCGACGTTCTACCCGGCCCACATGCGCGCCACAGGGCTCGGCTGGGCGCTGGGCATCGGTCGGCTCGGGGCGATTCTCGGACCGGTCTACGGCGCTTTCGTTATGGATTCAGGCTGGGGCCTGTCTGCCAACTTCTATGCCTTCGCCATTCCGGCGGCGCTGGGCGCAATCGTGATGCTCGCGGTGCCCGACGCGCGCCGGACCGGACACAGCCCGGCCTCTGAAGCCGCCGTGGCCTGAAGGGTGTTCTGTGGGTTTCCGTCCAGTTTCAGGTTGAGTTGGGGCGGGGCCCGGCTGTGGTGGTGCCACCACGGTCTGGGCCCCGCCGGGCGTGATGGCCTGCTTCTCACAACGCCGCTGCTCGGCGTACCGGGCAACTCGGCGTCATGCCTGACCGGAACCAGGTGCTCCGGACTTGCATCGGAGGCACACATATCATCTAAGGTAAGCCTTACCTGACAAGCGCTTGCCCGACAAGCTCGTACGTAACAGGAGTGTCCCTATGTTCCCCAGACGCCGTGGCACCGCCGTCGTTGCCTTCGCTGTCGTCGCACTCTCCCTCGCGGCATGCGGCGGCACTTCCGGTAACGGGAAGGAGGGTGCGGCCAACCCCACGGCCGAGTCCGGCGACAAGAAGGCCGTCGCCCAGGGCGGCGAGGACTTCGCGGGTGCGGTCAAGAAGACCGCGGCGATGGGCACCGACGCCAAGCCGGGCGAGTGGCCCCGCACCGTCACCCACGCTATGGGCAAGACGGAGATCAAGGCTCAGCCGAAGCGGGTCGTTGTCCTGGACGTCGGCGAGCTCGACAACGTCGTGTCGCTGGGGATCAAGCCGGTGGGCCTCGCGCCCACCGAGGGATCCCCGGAGCTGCCGGCGTACCTGAAGAAGGACGCGGGCAACCCGAAGAACATCGGCACCATCAACAACCTCAACCTCGAGGCGATCGCCGCGCTCAAGCCCGACCTGATCCTCGGCAGCCAGCTGCGTGCCGCCGACAAGTACGACGAGCTTTCGCAGATCGCGCCCACCGTCTTCTCCATCCGCCCCGGCTTCACATGGAAGGAGAACTACCTCCTCAACGCGGCCGCCCTCGACAAGACGGCCAAGGCCAAGGAGCAACTCGCCGAGTACGACAAGAAGGTCGACGCGCTGGACGAGAAGCTCGGTGCGGACAAGCCGACCGTCTCCATGGTCCGCTACCTGCCCGACGGCGTGATCCGCCTCTACGCCAACGCCTCGTTCATCGGCACGATCCTCAAGGACGCGGGCATCCCTCGCCCCAAGAACCAGGACATCGAGGACCTCGCCGCCGAGATCAGCGCCGAGAACATCAACCAGGCCGACGCCGACTTCATCTTCACCGGCGTCTATGGCGACCCGAAGGCCACGGACAAGTCCAAGGCGCAGGGCAACCCGCTGTGGAAGAACCTGAAGGCCGTCAAGTCCGGGCACGCGTATGACGTCCCGGACGAGACCTGGTACCTCGGCCTCGGCGTGATGGCGGCGGACGAGGTCCTCGCGGACCTGCAGAAGCACCTCACCAAGTAGAACCCGCACGCCGGTTGGCTCTGGCGCCGTTGCGCTGTGGGCCGCTCACGATCTGACCGGAGAAACGCGGGGATCACCGGCGCCATCGGCGGCCTGGGCAAGGCCGCAGCCGAAGGGCTACTGAGGTTTCGGGTCGGTGCCGGGGGTGACGGGAGGCGGCCCCTGCCTGTGCACCATCAGCAGCGCGGAGTTCCATGGCGAAGGCTGGCGGAGCCACGGAGATGGTCCCAACTGCGCCGGCCCGTACGGCTGGAGCTGCGGCTGCTTCCCGCACCCGCGGGGACCGCTGAGCAGGTCGCCAGGCAGCCCTGGGGGAACGGCTCCTGGCCCCTGCGCCGGGGCCTGCCGGGTCTTGGGAAGCCCCGCCAGAGCGGCGATAAACCGCAGACCAGACTCATCTGCGGACTCACCAGCGGTGCGCGCCGGACTCCGCGGACCGGTCAATTCCTGGTGAGACCCCAGACCAGGAGTGCGAGGAGGACGATCAGCAGTGCCGCGCCGGCGATCCTTGGCGCGAACCGCTTCGCCACGGGACCGACCGCATCGAGGAGATCCAGGTGGTCGTCAGCGGTACGGAGGCTGGTCCCCGCGGTGGCGGGAGCGGTGAGCCTGGTCGGAACGCCGCCGCCGTTGGTCGCTGGTGTCGGAATCTGCGCCGCACCGTTCTGGCGGGCATCTGTGTCGTGTGATGACTCGGAGGCGGCCAGTTCGGCAGACAGAGCCTGGGCGAACCGGTCGATCAACGTTGACGAGACATCCTGAATGGCTCCGCGGCCGAACTGTGCGGGCTTCCCGGTCAACTTGAGCTCCGTGAGCACGTGGACCTCGGTCTCCTTGCCGCGTTCACGCAGGGACGTCTCCACCGTCGCACTTGCGGTCCCGGCGCCCTTGCTGTCCTTACCGGACGCTTCGATGACGACCCGGCGAGCGGCCTCATCCCTGACCACGAATCGGGCCTGGCCCCGGTAGGTCATCATGATCGGACCGAGCTTGACGCGCATCCGCGCCGTGATGTCATCGCCGTCTACAGAGTCCAGTGTCGCCCCTGGTACGCACGCCACCACCCGCTCGACATCGAGCAGGACCGGCCACGCCTGGTCCGCGGGCAGGGGTACGGTGAACGTGTTTTCGAGCTGCATGGATGGATCACTCCCTGAGATCTGCCAGCAATGCGGTCGGTCGGGCACTTCCGCGGTGAATGGGGCCGTCGATCCTCGACAGGCGCTCGCCGGTGCCACCCGCGCGGGTCTGGATAATCTCCGCCGCAATGGATATCGCGGTTTCCTCCGGGGTGTGCGAACCGATGTCCAGTCCGATGGGCGACGCGAGCCGCCGCAACCCGTCGTCGGTGACCCCCTGCTCCCGGAGCCGGTCGGTCCGGTCCCGGTGGGTCCGTCTGCTGCCCATCACACCGATGTAGGCGGCCCGCGTCCCGAGTGCGACCTGGAGCAGCGGTATGTCGAACTTGGGGTCGTGAGTGAGTACGCAGATCACCGTGCGTTCGTCGACATCCGTCCGGGCCAGATACCGGTGCGGCCACTCGCAGACCACTTCATGCGCCTCAGGAAACCGTCTACGGGTCGCGAACACCGGTCTGGCGTCGCAGACGGTGACGTGGTACCCGAGGAAGACTCCGACCCTGGCCACGGCGGAGGCGAAGTCGATGGCACCGAACACCAGCATCCTGGGAGCGGGCGTGTAGCACTGCACGAACACCGACACCTCGTCGTGGCGCCGCTCCCCGTGCAGCCCGTAATGCCGGGTGCCGGTCTGCGCCTGGGCCAGCATGGCGCGGGCGTCCTCGGTCACCGCGTGGTCGAGCCGCCCGTCGCCGAGCGATCCGGAAGCGCGGTCAGGCCAGACCACGCGGCGAGCGCCGATCCGGCCGCGACCGTCGACCACGGTCGCCACCGCGACCGGCTGGCTCCGCTCGATCGACGCGACGACCTCGCCCAACTCGGGGAAAATCGTCCGGTCGACCGGTTCCACGAAGACATGGATGGTCCCGCCGCAGGTGAGACCGACGGCGAAGGCCTCGTCGTCGCTCACCCCGTACTTCTCGAGGACCGGCTCGCCGGTCGTGACGGCGCGTTGGGCCGACTCGTACACGGCGCCCTCCACGCAGCCGCCCGAGACACTGCCCACTACCTCGCCCGCGGCGGAGACGGCCATGGCCGCCCCCGGGCCGCGGGGCGCGCTGCGGGAGGTATGGACCACGGTGCCGAGAGCGAAGCGCTCCCCGGAGTCGTACCAGCCGGTGATGGCGTGAAGGACGTCACGCATGGGTCGCTTCCTTGTAACGAGGGGCCGCCGACCGGCGACGGGTCACTCGATCACCCCACCGTGGACCGCCTCGCAGGAGGCGATGAACTCCGACCACTCGCCCAGGAGTTGCTTGAACTCCGGTGTTTCCAGCGCTTGGCGGTACTCCTCGATCCCGACGACCTCCAGGACCTCGAGGTAGTCGTAGGAGGGGGAACCGTCGTCCAGCGTCGCTTCGAGCCTGGTGACCTCGTAGCGCTGGATCGCCGGGTTCGCGCGAGCGACCGGGTAGTCGGTGCGCCGGATCCAGCTCTCGTAGTCGGCCGGGTCGACACCGTCGCGGAGCTTATTGAGGAAGAAGACGCGGTAGGCCATGAGAATCCTTCGTCAGAGTCGGGGAAGTACTTCGCGGGCGGTGAGCTCGGCGACCTCGCTGGCCTGGTCCGCCGGGAACAGCCACAGCCCGATGGAGTCAGAGCCGGCGTCGAGCAGGCGGCGCAGCTTCGCCGCGCATTCGTCGGGGTCGCCGGCGACCGCCAGGTCGTCGACCCAGGCGTCGGGCATGTCCCGCGCGATGGCCTCGGCTCCGCCGCCGGCCGCCAGCAGCTCATTGAGCTCGTCCTGGATCCCGTACACCTGCGACAGGGCGCTGTTGGGCATCGCCGCGAGGTAGAAGGCGATGGATTCCCGCACCGCGGCCTTGGCGATCTTGGAGTCGGAGGCGACCGAGAAGATGGCGTAGGTCACCAGCCGGTGCGGGTCGGTGCGCTGGGCTTTTTCGGCGCCTTCGGTGATCCGGGCCCTGGCCCACTCGACGTAGGCCGGGCTGGCCAGGACGGACAGGATCGTGCCGTCGGCGACCGCGCCTGACACCCGTAGCCCCTTCTCGTTCACCACCCCGGTGTAGAGCGGCACGCGGGTGGCTGCCGGGTAGGTCAGCTGGATGTTGTCGAAGGTGAATGGACCCTCCTCGGTGAGCGATTTTCCGTCAAGCAGTTGCCTGACAGCGCTTACGCATTGGCGGAGGGTTTTCAGCGGCGCCGGCGGCATGAGACCCATCTGGTCCAGCCAGGCAGGCACGCCGTGCCCAATACCGCCGTAAATGCGGCCGGGAAAGAGTACGTCGAGTGTGGCGAGTTCCATGGCCAGGATCGCGGGGTGCCGGGTCACCGCGGAGACGATTCCGAGACCGAGTGGCAAACGGTTGGTCCCGGCAAGCGCCGCGGCGGCTCCAGCAATTCCACCGGAGAAGAAACAGTCCTCGGAGAACCACATTTCTCCGAATCCGAGATCTTCGGCCCGGCGGGCCATGGCCACGATGTCTTTGGCCGGCATATGGCTTCCGAGAACCAGTCCCACCGGCATGTCAGTCGAGGCGTTCATCGCACGCCCACCAGTGGGTGCGGTACCGCACGTTGCTCGAGCATCGCTCCTCCTGCGTTGCGGGCGGTCCGGGGACGAAGCCGCAGCGGATCAACGGTGGCCGGACTGGCCGGCCTGCCACGGAAAACTACGAGCCCCCGGACCTGCAGGTCTTCGGCGCTTCCCACAATTCCTCGCGGGATCTTGTGCAAGTCGCAAGGGACGGCTGGGCGGGACCGGAACAGGCATCCTGGGCCCCGCGGAAGCAGGGCTCCGCGTGGCCGCGGCCACTGCGCCGGCGCGATCCGAGCGCTCACTCGCTGTGAAACCCCCTGGTCGGGAGGCCGCGTCAGGCGGGTTGCACAATTTCCGGCTTCATTGGCCGCAGAAAGCACAATGACCCCGTCATCACGCCGAATCTAAGGTCCAGTCAGGCCGACGGCATATGCGTTCGTCCGCGGACAAGGCTGCGTGGCTACGGACAAGGTATGAGGTCGAGGTCTGCTGGACACAACAATGGAGAGCCGATGCGCATTGGCATTGACGTAGGTGGAACAAATACCGACGCGGTCCTCATGGACAGCGATCGGGTGTGCGCACAGACCAAGGTTGCAACCACCGAAGATGTAACGACAGGCATCGCCGAGGCGTTGAAAACCCTCCTGTCGGGCACGGAATACCAACCATCGGCGATCCAGGGCGTCATGATCGGTACGACGCATTTCATCAATGCAATCGTGGAGGGAAACCGCCTCGCCCCGACGGCGGCGATCCGGCTCGGGCTGCCGGCGACCGCCGCCCTGCCCCCGATGTCGAGTTGGCCCGAACGCCTGGTGCGGGCGATCGACGGCCGGGCGTACATGTGCCATGGCGGGCACGAGATCGACGGACGGCGGATCGCGCCCCTGAGCCGGGACGAGCTGTCCAGGGTGGCCGACGAGATCGCCGCGCAGGGAGTGCGCAGCATCGCGATCTCATCGGTGTACTCCCCGGTCAACGAGGAGTGCGAACGTGAGGCCGCCGAGATCCTGGGGGAGCTCCTTCCCGGGGTGTCGCTGAGCCTGTCCCACGAGATCGGACGCATGGGCCTGCTGGAGCGTGAGAACGCCACCGTCATCAACGCCTGCCTGAGCGAGCTCGCCGACCACATCTGCCGCGGCCTGGCCGACGCGGTGAGCGGCGCGGGGATCGACGCGCCGCTGTTCCTCAGCCAGAACGACGGCACGCTCATGGACGTCGACTACGCGCGCCGCTACCCGGTCGCGACCTTCGCTTCCGGACCGACGAACTCGATGCGCGGCGCGGCCTTCCTGTCCGGCCTGCGCGACTGCGCCGTGGTGGACGTCGGCGGTACCACGACGGATGTGGGCATGCTCCGCAACGGATTCCCGCACGAAGCCTCGACCGAGGTCAGCGTGAGTGGCATCCGTACCAACTTCCGTATGCCCGACGTCCTCTCGATCGGTATCGGCGGGGGGAGCCGCGTACGGGCCGAGCCCTTCGGCGTCGGCCCCGACAGCGTCGGCTACCGGCTGACGGAGAAGGCCCTGGTGTTCGGGGGCGACACATTGACCTGCACCGACATCGCGGTGGCTGCCGGGATAGCCGACATCGGGGACCGGAGCCAGGTCCGTCACCTCGACCGGTCGTTCATCGACGCCGTCCTGCAGCGGATCTCCGAGGACATGACCACCGTGGTGGACCGGGTGCGCACAAGCGCCGAGCCCATCGCCGTGGTCGCCGTCGGCGGCGGCAGCATCCTCGTCCCGGAAAGTCTCCCCGGCGTCGGTGAGGTGAGGCGGCCGGAGTTCTTCGCCACCGCGAACGCGATCGGCGCGGCCATCGCGCAGGTGGGCGGTGAGATCGACCGGATGTATTCGATCCAGCCCGGCCGGCGGGACGCCGTGCTCGACGAGGCCAAGCAAGAGGCCATCGACAAGGCGGTGGCGGCCGGTGCCAGCCGTTCGTCGGTGCAGATCGTGGATGTCGATGAAGTCCCCCTGGCCTACCTGCCGGGCAACGCGACACGAATCCGGGTCAAGGCAGTGGGAGATCTCGTCCTCGCCCGGTGACGCGGCGCGGTGTCGGGCGATCGAAAGGACAACAGGAACATGGCGTACACGCTTGAACTTGACGACTTGGAAGACCTGGCGCGGGGCGCCGCCCTGCTGGGGACCGGTGGTGGCGGAGATCCCTACATCGGGACGCTGCTGGTGGGCGAGGAACTCCGGCGCGGCCGCACCATCCGGCTGATCGAACCGGAGGAGGTCGACGACGAGGCGCTCGTCATCGCCAGCGCCTTCATGGGGGCACCGACCGTCGTCATCGAGAAGATCCCCGGCGGGGACGAGCCGGTGACGGCACTGCGCCGGCTGGAACGGCATCTCGGCAGGAAGGCCCACGCCATCATTCCGATGGAGTGCGGCGGCCTGAACTCGATGGTTCCCCTCTTGGTCGCGGCGCGAACCGGGCTGCCGATCGTCGACGGCGACGGGATGGGACGCGCCTTCCCCGAGCTGCAGATGGAGACCTTCGGGGTGTACGGGGTCGCGGGCTCACCCATGGCGATCTGCGATGAGCGCCAGAACGTGACGATCATCGACACCGGCGCTGACAACCGCAGCATGGAGTGGTTCGCGCGCGGAGTGACGATCCGCATGGGAGGCGTCTCCTACATCGCCGAATACCCCATGAGCGGCACCGATGTGAAGCGCACCGCGATCCCGGGGACCATGACGCTGGCCCTTCGGCTCGGCCGGGCGATCCGGGAGGCCAGGGAGAACCAGCAGGATCCGTTCCAGGCGTTGATCGAGTACCTGTCCGGCACCATTTACGAGCACGCGCGCGTCCTGCTCGAGGGCAAGGTCGTCGACATCGAGCGCCGCAGTGCCGATGGGTTCGTCCGCGGCACCGCGACCATCGCGACGTTCGACGGTGCGACGAAGGTGGAGCTCACCTTCCAGAACGAGCACCTATTGGCCCGCAGCGACGGAAGGCTGCTCGCCATCGTCCCCGACCTCATCTCGGTGCTCGATGCCGAGACCGCGACGCCGATCACGACCGAGGCACTGCGCTACGGACAGCGAGTGCGGGTTATCGCCATCTCGACACCGGCGATCATGCGCACACCTGAGGCACTGGACGTCTTCGGCCCCCGCGCCTTCGGCCTGGACTACGACTGGACGCCGGTAGAGAAGCTCGCACCGCTGTGACCCCGACCCCTTCACCCACAGGAGCACCCATGCCGTCGCAGACTTATTCCATCGGCGTGATCGGTGGCACGGGCCCGCAGGGCAAGGGACTGGCGTACCGGTTCGCTCGCGCCGGACACCGGGTTTCCCTCGGATCCCGTTCGCCTGAGCGGGCGCAGGAGGCCGCCCAGGAGCTCAACGCCAGACTCCCCGCGGACCGGGCCGTCTCCGGGACGTCCAACGCAACAGCCGCGCAGGTCAACGAGGTTGTCCTGCTGGCCGTTCCATGGAACGGCCATGCCGGGCTCGTGGCCGGTCTGCGCGACCAACTGGCCGGTAAGACCGTGATCAGCTGTGTCAATCCGCTGGGGTTCGACAAACGCGGCCCCTATGGCTTGTCGGTGAGCGACGGCAGTGCCGCTGAGCAGGCCGCCGGACTGTTGCCGGACAGCCACGTGGTCGGAGCCTTCCACCACGTGTCCGCGGTGAGCCTCCTCGGCGACGCCGAGTACCTCGACACCGAGGACGTCCTCGTCTGCGGTGACGACGCGGCCGCGAAGGGCGTCGTGCAGGAGCTCGTCCGGGCGGTCACCGGCCGGTCCGGAGTGGACGCCGGGGCGTTGCGGCTGGCGCGTCAGCTGGAGCCGCTGACGGCGGTGCTCATTTCGATCAACAAGAGGTACAAGACGCACTCCGGTGTCGCTGTCAGCGGCCTGACCAGAAGTCACTGAACCAGGAGGTGCACGTGTCTCTCATCCTCAAGCCCGGCACGGCCTGGGCGGACGCCTACGCGCGCTGCGTGGCCGTCGCGCCGGAGGCGTTCCACGACGACCGCGTCCTCAACCTGTGGGGCGGCCAGTGGCACCGCGACGGTAATCCCATCCCCGCGACCTCCGCGGTCGACGGCACCGAGATCGCCGGTCCGCCGTTTTTGAGTCTCGAGGAGGCCTCCGCCGCGGTCGCCGCGGCCGCGCAGGCGCACCGCGAGTGGCGTCAGGTGCCGCTCGCGGAGCGCGAGGCCAGGGTCACGGCCGCGCTGGACGCGCTTCAGGCCCACCGAGACCTGTTGTCCCTGCTGCTGGTGTGGGAGATCGGCAAGCCGTGGCGCCTGGCTGCCGCTGACGTGGACCGCTGTATCGACGGAGTGCGGTGGTACGTCGAGGAAATCGACCGGATGCTCGGCGACCGCGTACCTCTGGCGGGACCGGTCAGCAACATCGCCAGCTGGAACTACCCGATGAGCGTGCTGATGCACGCCATGCTGGTCCAGTTGCTCGTGGGCAACGCCGTGATCGCGAAGACGCCGACCGACGGCGGACTGGCTTGCCTGACGTTGGCCTGCGCGCTCGCGGCACGCGAGGGCTTGCCCATCACGCTGGTCAGCGGCTCCGGCAGGACGCTCTCCCCGGCCCTGGTGGCGGCACCGGAGATCGGCTGCGTCTCGTTCGTCGGCGGACGAGCGGCCGGGAGCCAGGTCGAGAGCCTCGTCGACCAGGGCAAGCGGCACATCCTGGAGCAGGAAGGCCTGAACTGCTGGGGAGTGTGGGAGTTCAGTGACTGGAAGACACTCACCGGCCATCTGCGTAAGAGCTTCGACTACGCCAAGCAGCGGTGCACCGCCTACCCCCGCTACGTTGTGCAGCGCTCGCTGTTCGACAACTTTCTGGCGGCCTACCTGCCCGTGCTGGAGGAGGTCCGGTTCGGGCACCCGCTCGCGGTGGCTTCACCGGACGATGCGCTGCCCGATCTCGACTACGGGCCACTGATCAACGCTGCCAAGGTCAAGGAGCTGAACGACGCCGCGTCGGACGCCCTCGACCGGGGCGGTGTACCCCTGTACCGGGGAGACCTCGGCCGCGGCCGCTTCATTGACGGCCAGGACCGCTCTGCCTACCTGGCGCCGGTCGCGATCCTGAGCCCACCGAGCTCGTCCGAGCTCTTCCACGCCGAACCATTCGGCCCCGTCGACACGATCGTGCTCGTGGACACCGAGGCCGAGCTGCTCGCCGCGATGAACGCCAGCAACGGTGCGCTCGTCGCGTCTCTCGCCTGCGACGACGAAGCGACGGCCCAGCGGCTGGGCAGAGAGCTGCAGGCGTTCAAGGTCGGCATCAACAAGCCGCGGTCGCGCGGCGACCGCGAGGAGGTCTTCGGCGGCAACGGAGCCTCGTGGCGCGGCGCGTTCGTGGGAGGTGAGCTGCTCGTGCGCGCGGTGACCGACGGCGCGCCCGACGACCCGCTGCACGGGAACTTCCCGTCCTACACCCTGCATCCCGCAACCTGAGACGAGGCACCGCATGGGCCGGATCACCGAGCAGGCACCCTTGCTCATCGACACCTACGGCCGGGTGGCGACCGACCTCCGGGTGTCACTTACGGATCGTTGCAACCTGCGCTGCACGTACTGCATGCCTGCCGAGGGACTGGACTGGCTTCCCAAACCCGAGCTGCTGACTGCGGACGAGATCGTCCGAATGATCCGCATCGCGGTGACGCGGCTCGGCGTCCGGGAGATCCGTTTCACCGGTGGCGAGCCACTGCTACGGCGCGACCTGCTCGATGTGATCGGCCGGGTCGCCGCGCTTCAGCCGCGGCCCCAGATCTCGCTGACCACCAACGGCATCGGCCTTCCCCGACTCGCCCGGCCGCTGCGTGAGGCGGGCCTCGACCGCGTCAACGTCTCCCTGGATACGTTGGTGCCCGAGAGGTTCCGCAAGCTCGCGCGGCGGGACCGGCTGGCCGACGTGGTCGCGGGGCTCGCGGCGGCTGACGCCGCGGGCCTGCGGCCGGTCAAGGTGAACGCGGTGCTCATGCGCGGCGTCAACGACGACGAGGCGCCCGAGCTGCTGCGCTGGTGCCTGGAGCGCGGGTACGAGCTCCGCTTCATCGAGCAGATGCCGCTGGACGCGCAGCACGGGTGGAGCCGTGAGGGCATGGTGACCGCCGCGGAGATCCTCGACTCGCTGTCGGCGGTGTTCGACCTGGCCCCGCAGGACGAAGGGGTCCGTGGCAGCGCCCCTGCGGAAACGTGGCTGGTGGACGGGGGTCCGGGGCGGGTCGGTGTCATAGCCAGCGTGACCCGGCCGTTCTGCGGCTCCTGCGACCGGACCCGGCTCACCGCGGACGGTCAGATCCGCAACTGCCTGTTCGCGCGGGAGGAGTCCGATCTGCGCACCCCGCTGCGCACCGGAGCCACCGATGAGGAGCTCGCCGAGCGGTGGAGAGCCGCGATGTGGACGAAGAAGGCGGGTGGGGGCATCGACGATCTGGGATTCCTGCAGCCGTCCAGGCCGATGTCCGCCATCGGGGGCTGAGAGCTCCTTCCGGGGGAGAGAAAGAGGACCTCCATGCAGATCCGCGTGCTGTATTTCGGTGCGCTGCGCGAACGCTTCGTCGGTACCCACGAGGAGAAGGTCACCGTCGCCGACGGTGCGACACTCGGCCGGCTCATCGACCAGTTGTGCCATACGCACCCTGGCCTGGCGGGCGTCCGCCGTCACGTCAAGGCGGCCGTGAACGAAGACTTCGCATCACCTGAGCAGCCCTTGGCCGACGGCGACGTCGTCGCCATGATCCCCCCGGTGGCCGGTGGTGCCGACCCCTACTGCCGCCTCACCGACCAGCCCCTCAGCGTTGACGAGGTCCTGACTGCCGTCACGGGCCCGGGGCAGGGAGGCACCGTCGTGTTCATCGGCACCGTGCGCGACCACAACCACGGCAAGCAGGTGACGCGCCTGGAATACGAGGCCTATCCCGGCATGGTCCTCAAGACCCTGGCCGACATCATCCACCGGTGCCAGTCCATCGCAGCCGGTGTCCGCGTCGCCGTCGCCCATCGCACCGGCCGGCTCGAGATCGGCGACGCGGCCGTCGTCATCGCCGTATCCGCCCCGCATCGGGCGGAAGCGTTCGAGGCGGCCCGGATGTGCATCGAGTTGCTCAAGGAAGAAGTGCCGATCTGGAAGAAGGAGATCTCTCCGGACGGCGCCGAGTGGATCGGCATGGGTCCATGAGCCCCGGGTTCGGACACCTCACGCAGGCGACGCTGCGCCTGCGTTCTCGCCATGTCCGCCACGTCCGCTCGGAGCGGTAACGGACGCCGCTTGGCTCGAGGCTCCAAAAAACACAACACCGCGAGGTGATTTGGTGAGTACGACCACGAACAGTTGCGAGGTACTACCGGCCACCTCGGTCGACGAGGCGGTGCGCGCACTGGCCGATCTCGGTGACCGCGGAGCGGCGCTGGCCGCTGGAACCTGGGTGATGCGCTCCTCCTTGCGGGGTGATGAGCTGCGTTGCTGCTACGTCTCGCTGAACGGCATCGCGGAGCTGCGCGCGATCGAGTCGGGCGAGGAGGTTTCGCTGGGCGCGCTCACCACGCACAGCGACCTCGCGTCCCGCGCACTGCCCGCCGCGCTGGCGGGGCTGGTCGGCGCGGCGGGTCAGTCCGCATTCCCTCAGATGCGGAACGTGGCGACGCTGGGCGGCAACATCGGTGCGACCGGGTTCGCGGAGGCGGATCTGGTGCCCGCCCTGCTCGCTCTCGACGCCCGGCTGGAGACGGTCTCGCCGCGGGGGCGGGCGACCGTGCCGCTCGGCGACTACCTGCGTGAGCGAGCGCAGCGGCCCGCGGACGAGATCATCGTGCGGGCGCTGGTTGCGGCGCCGGTCACCCGTCGCTCCGCGTTCGTCCGCCTCACCGTGCGCGGTGGCGGCGAGTACGCCATCGCCAATGTCTGCGTCTGTGTGGATCTCGATCCCGACGGAGTCGTCACCGCGGCGCGCGTCGCGTTCGGATCCGTGGAACCCGTCGCCCGGCTGTCGCACGCCGCGGCCGGCGCGCTGGTCGGCAACCGGCCGTCGGCCGCCGCCGGTGAGGAGGCGGGCCGGCTGGCCGCGGCCGACTGCACACCGAGGGACGGTCGTGACGCCCCCGGTTGGTACCGCCGCGAGGTGCTGCCGTCGCTGGTGCGCCGCGCATGCACCGAGCTTGCCGTCTAGGAGGATGCTGTGTCGTACGCGTTCACGCTCAACGGCCGAGGCGTCGAGTCCGACGTCCCAGGGCTGACGCCGCTGCTGGAGGTGCTGCGTGAGCACTTCGGCCTCACCGGAGCCAAACCCGGCTGCGGCGAGGGGCGGTGCGGCGCCTGCACGGTCCTGATCGACCATCAGCCCGTCGCCTCCTGCCTGCTCCCCGTGTCCACCGTGGAGGGGCGCTCGGTGCGCACCGTGGAGTCGCTGGCTGGGGCGGACGGCCCGCTCAGCCCCGTCCAGGACGCGCTGCTCGACGCCGGCGGAGTGCAGTGCGGGGCCTGCATACCGGGGATGGTGATGACCCTGACCGCGCTACTGGAGCAGCACCGGGATCTGACGGAGGAGAGCGTGCGCCAGTCCCTGACCGGCAACATCTGCCGCTGCACCGGCTACCAGAAGATCGTCGATGCGGCACTGCGCGCCGCCGGAACCGACGGAGGCCGGCGATGACAGTCGTGGGTACCAGCGTCCGACGGGCGGACGGGGACGCCAAGGTGCGCGGAACCGCGGTCTACGGCATGGACTACACCGAACCGGGCGCCCTGGTGGTCCGGGTGCTGCGCTCCTCGGTGCCGGCCGCCCGGATCACCCGGCTGGACACCAGCCAGGTGGAGAAGATCCCGGGGGTCCGGGCGGTCGCCACCGCCGCCGACACCCCGGGGCTGTCCGGCATGCTCGTCCTGAAGGACCAGACGGTGTTCGCCCGCGACGAGATCCGCTACGTCGGCGAGCCGATCGCCGCTGTCGCCGCGGACACCGCAGAGCAGGCCGACGCCGCGATCGCCGCGATCGATCTGGAGATCGACCCCCTCGAACCGGTCTACGATCTCGAGGCGGCACTCGCCGACGACGCCAGGGTCATCCACCCCGACTGGGAGAGCTACGAGACCCTCCTCGAGGGGCCTCGCGGCGGGAACCTGGCCTGGGAGGCGCAGGTCGAACAGGGCGACATGGAGGCCGCCTTCGCCTCAGCGCACCTGGTGGTCGAGGACGAATACCGCACTCCCCGCCAGCATCAGTGCTCGATCGAGCCGCACGCCGCCGTCGCCCGCTACGAGCAAGGCCGCTACATCGTGCACACCCCGACCCAGTTCCCCTTCCTGGTACGTGGGCGGATCGCGGAACTGCTCGGCGTCCGCCCCTCCGACGTGCGGGTCGTGGTGCCCACCATCGGCGGCGGGTTCGGCGGCAAGCTGGACGCGATGCTCGAGCCGATGGCCTGCGTTCTGGCCCGCAAGGCGGGGCGCCCGGTGCGAGTGGTGAACAGCCGCGCCGACGAGCAGGCCACCTGTGGCCCGAGGGAGAACGCCATCGTGCGCCTGCGCACCGCCGTGGCGAAGGATGGCACCATCCTCGCCCAGGAGGGCGTGATCCTTTGCGACAACGGCGCCAACTCCAGCGGCGAGACCGTGGCGTGCGCGAACCTGGCACCGCTCGCCCTCGGCGGGACCTACCGGATTCCCAACGCCCGTTACGTCAGCAAGGTCGTCTACACCAACACCGCGCCCACCGCCGCCTTCCGGGGCGTCAACGGTAACTACTGCGTCTTCGCCCAGGAGATGCACCTGGACCATATCGCCAGGGAGCTGGGAATCGACCGGCGGGAGATGCGGCTGCGCAACGTACTGAAGGCCGGCGATCAGATGGTCAACGGCCAGCAACTCGACGACGCCTTCCTGGAGCAGGCACTGGCCAAGGCCGATGAGATCGCACCCTGGGACGAGCTGACCGCCACACGCCGGCCGCTGCGAGGCGTGGCGGTGGTGCCGATGACCTGGATCACCAATCCCGGTCCGGCCGGAGCGACGGTCAAGCTGGGGGAGGACGGTACGGTCACGGTGACCTGCGCGGCGGCCGAGATCGGCACCGGCGGGGTGGCGACCGGAATCCGTCAGATCGTCGCCGACGAGCTGGGCGTGCCGTTCGAGGATGTGCTGGTCACGCCTGCCGACACCGACGCGGCGGGCTACGACCACGGCGCCCAGGGCAGCCGGACGACTTTCGGGACGGGCAGCGCGGCACTCGACGCAGCGGCGCAGGTTCGCGAGCAGGTACTGGACGTGGCCGGCGGGATGCTCGAGGCCTCCCCGGATGACTTGGAGCTGGTCGATGGCCACGTGGGTGTGGTCGGCGCTCCGGGACGACGGGTGAGCCTTGCCGCGGTCGCGGCGACCGCGATGTGGTCCTCCGGGCCGATCTCGGCGGCCGGCAAGTTCGTCGCCCCGCCGGTGCCGTTCGACGCGGGCTGCATGGTGGGGGCGGCGTTCACGCACTTCAGCGCGGCCACCTACCACGCGCACCTGGCCGAGGTGGAGATCGATCCGGACACCGGGCGGGTGCGGGTCACTCGCTACGTCGTCGTGCAGGACGTCGGCCGGGCCATCAACCCGCAGATGATCGAGGGGCAGATCCAGGGCGGTGTGGCGCAGGGCATCGGTTACGCGCTCTACGAGAACCTGCGGGTCAGCGACGGGGTCGTCGTGGACAGCGGCCTGGAGACCTACCGGCTGCCGACCGCACTCGACGTGCCGCCGGTCGAGATCGCGATCCTGGAGAACCCCTGCTCTTACGGCCCCTTGGGGGCCAAGGGAGTCGCGGAGCCATCCATCATCCCGGTGGCCGCCGTCATCGGCTGCGCCGTCGCTGACGCGATCGGCACCCCGCTGCGGTCGCTCCCGCTCACGCCGTTCGACGTGCTCGCCGCGCTGCGCCGCTGGGACGAGGAGATCGGCTCCGATGACTGACCGCTGGTGAAAGTCGGTCCGACACGAACAGGAGGCGGCGAGACCCGTGTTCGCATCCATGTCGAGGAAGGGACCGGTCGATCCAGGGGCTGACAGCGCCAGCGGGCAGCCGGATGACGCCATCTCCCTCGAACAGCTGCTGACACAGCTGGGCAGCGGCTTCCTGGAGGTCGTCAGCGCACCCGCCGGTCTCGACCGGCGGGTGCGCACGGCGGTGATCTGGGATGTCACCAACCCCGTGCGCATCGACCGCGACGACATCGTCTTCGCGGTCGGGGTCTCGGGTGATTCGCCTGGTCTGGTCCAGCTGATCGAGACGGCGGCCAAGGCCAGGGCATCCGCTGTGGTGTTGAAGGGCCTGGAGGAGCACGAGTGGGCCCGGGCGGTGGCCGACCGGGCGGACGTGGCGGTTCTGGTGGCGCCGCGCGACCTGGCCTGGGAGCACCTGCACGCGCAGGTGCGGGCCGCGGTCGCCACCGGCCACGTGTTCCGCAGCGATCACGAGAGCACCGTGTCCATCGGTGATCTGTTCGCGCTGGCCGACGCCGCGGCCGCGGACCTCGGTGGCGAGGTGGAGATCGACGACGCGAGCATGCACGTGCGGGCCTTCTCCACACGCGGCGGCGAGATCGACGAACTGCGGCGCGCGTCCATCCTCTGCCGCTACCCGCCACCGGGCTTCATGCAGTGGCTGCGCGACTCGGGCTCGATGGGCAAGATCCGCGAGTCGTTGCGCCCGGTGCGGCTGGACACGCCCGGCCAACGCCCGCGGCTGGTGTCCGCCATCCGGGCCGGCCTCGATGTGCTCGGCTATGTGTGGGTGATCCAGGGCACCCGGCCGTTCGGGCCCGATGCGGAGGCCGCACTGACCGAGGTAGCGCGGATCGCGGCCGCGCAGATCGTCCGGACCAGGGCGGCCGAGGACGTGGACCGCCGGCTGCGGGCCGAATGCCTGCGCGGTGTGCTGGAGGGGACCGGGTCGGCCTCGCTGCTGGCCGCCCGGCTGGGAATGTCCGGCGGGGAGCGGTTCCGCGTGCTGGCGTTCCGGCCGCGCGGCGGGTGGTCCGGTGACCCGGCGGAACGGCTGTCCGTCCACGATCTCGTGGCCCTGCGGGCCGAGATGGGGGACCGACGGGGAACCGCGGTGACCGCAGGCGATCATGTCTACGCGCTGATCCCCGACACGCCCACGCGGGAGGCCAGCGCGCCCCTGGCACAGGAGATCGTGACCCTGACGGCCAACCAGCTCAATGTCCGGCTCGTGGCCGGGATGAGCACTCTGATCGACTCCCTTGACGCGCTGCCCGCGGCCCGCACCCAGGTCGACCGGATCGTGCGTCTGCTCGTGAGCACCGACGAGCCGGACATCGCGTCCCCGGACGAGGTCCGGCCCAGGGCGGTGCTGGCGGAGATCCGCGAGCTCGCCCATGAGCGTCCGCAGCTTCTCCAGGGCAGCATCGACGTACTGCGTGAGCTGGACGAGAAACGCAACTCCGACTACATCGCCACTTTGCTGGCCTACTTCGACGCGGCGTGCGACCTCACCGAGGCCGCCAAACTGCTCTACATCCACCGAAACACGCTGCGCTACCGGCTGCAGCGGATCCAACAGCTGTCCGGGTTGAACCTGGACGATCCGGTGGAAAGGCTCGTCGCGGAACTCCAGCTGCGACTGGCCCTCGGCGACTGAACCCGGCTGCCTCCCTCCCGGCTCGGTCCGCACGGCCGGACGTTGCGGCGGCCTGGCCGCGGCCGTGGCGGCGTCGCCACCACCGAGAACGTTCTCGGTGGTGGCGACGCGGGGCACGAAGACGTCAGCGGCCGAGTGCCGGCAGCACGGACTTCGCGACGAGTTCCAGCTCTTCAGCCGCGCTCTCCGGGTTGACCGGTGACAGCACGACACTGGTCGCACCCGCCTTGAGCAGCTGCTCGATGCGCGCGCCGACCTGGTCGGGATCGCCGGCCACGGCCAGCTCGTCGATCCATTCCTCCGGCATCTCCCGCACCAGTCGGTCGGTGCCGCCCTCGCTCATCAACTCGGCCAGGTGGTCGTTGTAGCCGAAGGCCTCCGTCAGCGCGTTGTGCGGGCCCACGGCTTCGAGGTAGAAGGCCAGCAGCGGCCGGACCGCGGCGCGTGCGGCCTCGCTGTCCTTGTTGGCGCTGAACAGCGCGAAGGTCGGCAACAGGTGTGAGCTGCGACCGGCCTCGGTCATCCCGGTGCGGATGTGCCGGAGTGCGGACTCGATGTACTTGGTGCCCGCGAGCACGCTCATCACGGTGCCGTCCGCGATCCTGCCCGACAGACGCAGGGACTTGGGTCCGAGCACGCCGGTGAGCAGCGGGACCTCGGTGTCGGGCACAAAGCTCAGGGACACGTCCCGGAAGGTGAACTGCCGGCCCTCGTTGTCGAGGGTCTCGCCGGACAGCAGCCGCCGGATGCTGGTCACGCACTCGTCCAGGGCGGTGAGCGGCGAGCGGGGGGTCAGTCCCATCTGGTTGGTCCAGGCCGGCACACCGTGGCCGATGCCCGGCAGAAAGCGGCCTGGGTGGACCCGCGCCAGTGTGGCGATCTCCATCGCGGTCATCGCGGGGTGACGGGTCATCGAGGAAATGATGCCGAGGCCGACGGTGATGTCCGTGGTGGCCTGCAGGGCCAGCCCGGCCGAGGTGAAGCCGCCGTAGTAGAAGCAGTCCTCGGCGACCCAGACCTCGCCGAAGCCGAAGTCCTCCGCCTGACGGGCCAACGGACCCACCTGCTCCGGCGGCGTTGTCGCCGTCGCGATGAACACACCAACCGGCACCTTGCTCATGACTGGCTCCTTTGGGGTCGGCGCCGACAGCACCCACGGTCCGGCGCACTTCCGAGCGTCGTCGGGATGATCCGTCTCCGGGCACCACTGTCGCTTCGGCCGCAGTTGGGGGGAACAGTCGAGCCGGGCAAAGTTCGGCCCGTCATATGTCTGATCCGGAGACGTCGACGCGGGCGGACCGGGGGCACGATCTGCCGTGCGTCCCGCCCGATCGCCTCCGGATGCCTTCATCGAGCGGGCCGACGACGCCTGACCGCGGCGCTCGCGGACCCCCCTCCGCCTTCTCCTTCGTGGGCGCCGCGTGGACACATGGACCCAGTCACTCAAGGAGCGGATGCCCATGAAAGCCGACCCGACCAGATCAACCGATCTCGAGGTGATCTACACCGACGATCCCGAGGTCGTGCGCGAGGCCGCCACCGAGGACTACACCCAGCATGTCGTGCCGCGCTCGTGGCGGATGAGTCCGCTGCCGCTGGCGAGCGCCTGGTGGGCACTGGCCAGCGCCATGTTCTGGCTGATTCTCGGGGCGCTGGTGGCGCTCGCCGTCGGCACGGTGGACGCCATCATCGGCATGGTGCTGTCCGTGATCGCCTACGGCGCCGTCAACTACGTGCTGTCGGCCTACGCGGCCCGCACGGGCACGACCGTCAACCTGTTCTCCCGTGGGTTGTTCGGCTACACGGGCGGGGTCCTGGCGCCGCTGCTGGTCGCCGTGATCTCGATCTACTTCTGCACCTTCGAAGGCTCGGTGATCGCCGTCGCCTTCCATGAGTACTTCGGCGGCGTCGACCTGAAGATCTGGTACCTGATCGTGGTGGCCTACAGCGTGCCGCTGGTGTTCGGCGGCGTCCGGGTCTTCCTGGACAAGTTCAACGGGCTGCTGTTCCCGTTCTACGTCATCGGGCTGGTCGTCGCGGTGGTCTGGACGATCCAGGCGCACGGTACCGGCGGGGACTGGCTCACCTGGCGTCCGGAGGAGGTCCAGGTGAGCGGGCCCGGTTGGTGGTGGGCGTTCACGGTGTACATGGGTGACTGGGTGCTGATGATGTTCACCTGGGACTACGCGCGGTTCGGCCGGACCTCGCGCCGCGACATCCGCCTCAACGGCTGGTTGACCTTCGGCCCCGGTTTCTACCTGTTCACCATCCTGGCGAACGGCCTGGTCGGCATCTTCATCGCCCTGACGATCCCCACCGAGGGGCAGTTGACCGAGCTCTCCGGTGTGCTGGGCATGGTGCAGCTGATGGGGCTGACGGCGGTCGTCCTGGTCTGGATCAGTCAAACCAGGATCAATACCGCCAACTTCTACGTTGCGACTACAAACCTCGAGAACGTGGCCGCCCGCGTCCTCAAACTGAAGTTGTCGCGGGTGACGTGGGCGATCATCGTGGGCGTCATCGTGTACGTGGTGATGCTCAGCGATGTCTTCTCGTTCCTGCTCGCCGCGCTGCGGTACCAGTCGGTGCTGACGGTCACCTGGACGGCGTGCGTGCTGGTCTGGATCGCCTGGGGCTGGTTCCGCGGGCCGTCCGCGGAGCACACCGAGTGGCGGCCGGGCCGGGTGACGCTGTTCAACTGGGGCGGGCTGTGCGCCTGGGCGGCCGGAACGGCCGTCGGGATGGTGCTGCTCGGCGTCGGCGACGACAGCTCGTGGACCGCGACCTGGGCGCTGCCGCTGTCGTTCGTGGTGTCGGCGCTGGCGGAGCTGCTGGTGCTCGCCACATCCGGGCCGGAACGGACGGTCATGCGGCGGCCGCGTGACCCGCGTCAGGAGGTCGATGACCAATGGGAGGCGCGGATCCGCTGCCACCACTGCGGCAAGTTCTACTTGGCCGTGGAGATGGACCGGGATCCGGGCCACGGGCACCAGGCGATCTGCGCGAGTGACGCCCAGGCCAGCTCCACCTTCTACGGGCACGCACGCTCGGAGGCCCGCGGCTCCACCGGGCGCTGAGCACGGACGGGTGCCGGGTGGCGTGCTCCTGCGCGCCACCCGGCACGGGGCCACGGAGAAGTGCGCTCACCGTCGCTCGCTGATCAGCCGCCCATACTGAGAAGTTCTCAGGCGAGCCCGCGGGCTCGGCAGGCGAGCTGTAGAAGCAGCCAGTCGTCGGGATTGTCCGGATCGACGTCGAGTTCGGAGAAGATTCGTTCAACCCGGTAGGCAACCGAGTTGCGATGCAGGTGCAGCGCTGCCGCGGTCTTCGACAACGAGCCGTGGTTGTCGAGGTAGACCTGCAACGTCCGGATCGCCTCCTCTGCTTTGCTGTTGCTCATGCGGTCGAGTGGCGCGAGCACTGTGGAGATGGCCTTGCGCGCGGTGTGCGAGGCGTACCACTCCACGAGTGTGCGCCGAAGGCCGAGGTTGTCGAAGGCGGTGGCGACGCCCGGCCGGTTGCGGGTCCGGGAGGCCGCGACAGCCGCTCTGGCCTCAGCGGCGGAGTTGATCAGCCCCAGCGAACCCGAGTGCGCGGTGCCGACGCCGCAGTACAGCACCGCATCGGGGAACCGGCGTACCGCCTCCTGCAACGCCCGGTTCGCCGACTTCGTGGCCTGGGCTCCGGCGGAGGGACCGGGATCGTTGCGGCACATGCGAATGACCAGCACCGAGCGTTCCATCCAGGCCAGGTGCCAGGTCCCGCCGGTGGACCGGACGGTGTCCAGTACGGTCCTGCCGAGCAGTTGGCGCGCCTCGAACCCGGCGACCTCCTCGCGCCACAGTTCCTCGGCGTTGTCGTGCTCGATGCGCACCACGACGTGCCAGCCGTCGATCGGCAGGCCCATGGCTCGGGCTCGCCGCAGCAGCTCCGAGCGGCCTTGTTCCGAACTGTCCAGGATTTCGGACAGCAGCTCGGCACGGGACCGGATCGGCAGCTCCTCGGCACGTCGGGCGGCGTCCGCCGCGAGCGCGAGGGTGTCCGCGAGCAGCCTGCCGACCAGCACAAGCTCGGGGCGGGACCGGGCCGATGCGTCCCGGATGACGACCCACCGGTCCGGTTGACCGTCCTCCGCGATCGGAAACGAGAGTTCGCCCTCCGGTTCCGTTCCGACGTCTATGTCCGCAGCTGCTGCCTTGGCGACGTCTTCGACCATCGCCGCGGGATCCGGAGCCGTGGCAGTGGTCCGGTCGAAGGCCTCGACCGCCCGGCGCAGCGCCAGCTCCGCCGACCCGCGCAGTCCGGCGTCGAGATTGGTGACGAGGTCCGCCAGGTTCACCGGCTCCGTCTGGCGAAGAATGGTGATCCCGAACCGGCGTGCGGCTTCCACGGAGGTGGAGGTCAACGGGGATGTAGCGGGCTCAGAGAGGACGAGAGCAACCACGCCCCGGGCCACAGCCGTACGCAACGCGATGTCGAACTGGTAGCCGTCCACGGCCGCGCAGATGTGTGATCCAAGGACTGCGACGCACTTCGCGGGCGCGTTCTGCAGGTCCAGCAGCCGCTCGGCGACGAAAACGCACTCAGCGTCCGAATTATCGGCGCCGTCAGCCACACACTCGAGCCGCAGGCCAGGGGCGTCCATCAGATCGGTGAGCAACGCCATACGGCCTCCCTCGGTGAAGTGCACGAAAACATAGAAGCCTTTTGTGCCAGGCGTCAATGAACCGCAGGACGCCGGAGCCTAAGTTCGGTGCCGTGCTCTTGGACACGGCAAACATCGAGGCGTTCGCGCTGGGCTGCGCGATCCTGAGCGCCGGTGGGGGTGGAGACCCCGCCATCGGGCTCGTCATGGCGCGCCACGCCATCGCCGAGAGCGGGCCGGTCGAGATCGTCGATCCCGATGCTCTGGATCCCGAGGCCCTGATCATGCCCTGCGGGCTGATCGGCTCACCCACGGTCGCCCAGGAGCGGGTGTGGAGCGGGCAGGAGGGCGCGCAACTGCTGCATGCCGTCGAAGCCCGCACCCACTCCTCGGTCAGCGCGATGATGTGCTACGAGATCGCGGGAGTGAACGGCCTGCTGCCGGTGATGTGGGCGTCCCGGCAGGGGAAACCACTGCTTGACGCCGACGGCATGGGACGGGCGTTCCCCGAGATGCAGCAGCAGGCGATGCATATCGCCGGCATGTCCGCGAGTCCGGTCCTGCTGACCGACGGCCGGGGCAATGTCATCGCCGTCAACGCGGCCGGCAACCTGGATGCCGAACGCCTCGTCCGCAGCTGTGCCGCCACGTTCGGTGGGACCTGCGCCGGAGCCCTGTACACGATGACCGCGCGCTCCGCCGCAAAGGCCGCGATCCGCGGCTCCGTCTCCAAGGCCCTCCGGATCGGGGAGATGATGCGGAACCGCCGGAGCGGATGGCCGGAGGCGCTGGCCGACGAAACCGCCGGCCGTGTCCTCATCGAGGGACGGGTCACCGAGATCCAGCGGTGGACAGGCGCCGGATTCAGCCGCGGCCATGCGGTCGTCGACGGCACCGGCGCCTGCTCGGGGCGGCGACTGCGCCTGGAGCTGCAGAACGAGGTGCTGGTAGCTCTCGAGGACGGCGAGGTGCTCGTCACGGTCCCGGACATCATCGCCATGCTCACCCTCGCGGACGGCCGCCCGGTGGGCACGGAGCGCTTGCACCACGGGCAGCGCGTCGGGGTGGTGGCCCTCCCTGGACCCGATGTGTGGCGAACCGAAGAGGGCCTGGGTGTGGTCGGTCCGAGGTCCTTCGGATACGACGTGGACTACGTACCGGGGGTCGGCCGTGCCCACCACTGAAAAGCTGCGACTGGGCGTCGACGTGGGCGGCACCAACACCGACGCGGTCATCGTCGATTCGGCGGGCACGCTGGTCGCCAAGGTCAAGGTTCCGACCACGGACGACTTGAGCGCCGGCGTCGAACAGGGGATCGCGCGGCTGCTGGAGGATCCGGCCGTCGATCCCCTACGGATCCGCTGCGCCACCTTGGGCGCCAGGCGGGCGACGAACGCGATCCGGAGCGCGTCGGGCCTGCGCCATGTCGCAGTCCTGCGCATCGGGGCCCCCCTCACCTTCGCGATACCGCCGCTGGTGGCCTGGCCGTCCGAGTTGCGTCGCGCCGTTCACGCCGGCAGCGCGACCGTCGCCGGCGGATGCGAGTCAGACGGCGCACCGCTTGCGGTGCTCGATGAGGCGGCGATTGTCGCATTCGCGTCCGCGGTCGGCACCCGTGCCGCCGCAGTCGCCATCACGTCCGTGTTCTCCTTGGTGAACCCGGCGGACGAGCTGCGGGCGGCCGAGATCATGCGGCGGGAACTGGGGGACATCCCCATCTCGATGAGCCACGAGATCGGCGCCCTGGGGCTGGTGGAGCGGGAGAACGCCACCATTCTCAACGCTGCCCTCTCCGGCGTCGCGGCCGACATCGGGCGGTCGTTCCACACCGCGGTCGAGCGGACCGGCCTTGACGCGGAGTGCTACATCACCCAGAACGACGGCACTCTCATGGCGCTGGAGTACTCGCTGCGGTTCCCGATGCTGACCATCGGCAGCGGCCCGGCGAACAGCATGCGTGGTGGTGCGCACAGCAGTGGCGTGACCGACGCCATCGTCGCCGACATCGGTTGCGCGACGACCGCGGTCGGACGGCTGGTCAACGGCTTTCCCTGGGAATCGCTGCCGCCCAATTCGATCGGCGGTGTCGACACCAACTGCCGGCTGCCGGATGTCCTCAGCATCCCGTTCGGCGGTGGCTCCGTCGTCCTGGGCGCGGCAGAGCAGTGGGCGAACGGCCGGATGAACGTCGGCGGTTCGCTGACTGCCGAAGCGCTCTGTTTCGGCGGACCGACACCCACCATCACGGACGCGGCCGTCGCCGCCGGGCGTGCCGCGACGGGCACCTGCCCCGTCCCGGCCAAGTGGCACGCGGGCCTCGCCCAGCACCTGGAGTTGTGGGACGGGTTGCTCGCCGAGGCCATCGACCGGGTCCGGCTGGGGGCGGACGACCTCCCCCTGATCGTGGTCGGCGGGGGCGGCGACATCGCACCGAACAGCTTTCCCGGCGTCCGCGAAGTCATCCGGCCACCACACTTCGAGGTCGCCAACGCACTCGGGGCCGCCATCGCCCCGGTCAGCGGGCACGCGGAGCGGATCTGCGCGAGCCGTCCCGACCGGCTCCGGGCGGCCGTCGACGAGGTCTCGGAGGAAGCGGTGGGGCGAGCCATCCAAGCCGGCGCCGACCCGGCACAGGTACAGGTCGTCGACGTCGAGGAGATCCCGCTGACCTATCTCCGCGAACCCGCGGTCCGGATCAAAGCTCGGGCGGTCGGCCCTCCCGTGACCTTCGGTCCACAGTCATCAGCACGTGCGAAACGAGCCAGGAGGCACTCGGCATGACCTCGCTCATCGGCCAGACGCTCGTCCGAGGGGACGGGCTGGAGAAAGTGACCGGTCAAGCCCGGTACACCGCTGACTTGGCGTTCACCGGTCTGCTGCATGCCAAGTTCGTATACGCCGAGCGGGCGCACGCCCGGATCGTGGACATCGATACGACCGCGGCCCGCGCCATGCGCGGGGTGCACGCCGTGGTCACCCAGGCCGATGCCCCGATGGTGCGGTATGGCATGTTCGTCAAGGACCGGACGCTGTTCGCCCATGAGGTGGTCCGGTTCGAGGGCGAGATCGTGGCCGCCGTCGCGGCCGAGACCCCAGAGCAGGCCGAGGCCGCCTGCGCCGCGATCCGCGTGGTCTACGAGGACCTCGACCCGGTCCTTGACGTCGAGGAGGCCCTCAAGGGCTCCTCGACGCTGGTGCATCCGGAATGGAAGAGCTACCAGACGCAGAACGGCGTGGACCGGGGCCCGAACGACTGCGGCCATATGACATCGGTCAAGGGGGACATCGACGCGGGCTTCGCCGAGGCGGACCACATCCTCACCGAGACCTACCAGAGCGACATGGCACACGCCGTCCCGATCGAGCCGCACGCCGTTGTCGCGCAGTGGCAGGGGGACAAGGTCACCATCTGGAGTACAAGCCAGGTGCCGTTCCCGGCTCGTGCCGGCGTGGCGGAGACCCTGCAGATCCCGCAGAGCAACGTACGGCTCGTGGTTCCGCACCTCGGCGGAGGATTCGGCGGGAAGTGCGACTTCCACTTCGAGGCCCATGTGGCACTGCTCGCCCGGCAGGCCCGGCGACCGGTGCGGCTCGTCTTCACTCGCCGCGAGGAGTTCGTCGCCACGGACAAGGTGCGGCACGCGGCCAAGATCGAGCTGACCACTGGCGTCAGGTCGGACGGAACCATCACCGCGCGGCGAGCCCGGATCCTGCTGAACTCGGGTGCCTACTGCGGCGACGCACTGTTCGCGACGGAGATCGGCCTGATGATGGTGGCCGGTCCCTACCGGGTGCCGAACCTGCACGCCGAGGTACACACCGTTTACACCAACCGCACCCCCGCCGGCAGCGTCCGCGCGCCCGGTGGGCCGCAGACATGCTGGGCGGTGGAGCAGCACACCGACGAACTCGCCAGGCGCGTGGGGTTGGATCCGCTCGAGTTCCGCCGCCGCAACCTCGTCCGGGCCGGAGACACAGGTCAGACCGGTCAGCGGTTCATCAGCTCGAGTGCGGAAGGGTGCCTGGAGCGCGCGGCCGAAATCGCGGGATGGCCCGGCAAGGACCTCGCTCCCGGCGAGGCCTTGGGGATCGCGGTGGGCTGGTGGTTCAGCCTCCCCGCAAGCTCCGGTGCGTACGTGAAGCTCAACCCCGATGGGACCGGAACCATCGTCACCGGGGCGCAGGAGAACGGCAGTGGCTCGGTGATGGGCCTGGCCACACTCGCCGCCGAGGAACTCGGTATGCGGCCCGACCAGTTCTCCATCGTGTACCAGGACACCGAAGCCGGACCGTTCGACCTGGGCAGCGCCGGCAGCCAGACCACGTTCAACAACGGGCGGGCGGTGATCGAGGCATCCAGAGAAGTCCGTACCAAGCTCCTGCGGCAGGCGGCTGAGATGCTGGAGGTCGCCGAGGAGGACCTCGAACTCGTCGACGGCAGTGCCCGCGTCCGCGGCGTTCCGTCCAAGGCGCTGCCGATCGCGAGCGTCGCGGCAGCGGCCCAGCAGTCGTCCCTGCTGATCGGCAGCGGTTCGGGCACCCCGCCGTCGCTGCCCGAGCACGACCTGCGGGGCTGCGGGGGCCGGCTTGGGTACTCCGCCTTCCTCGCGCCCTCCTTCTTCTGCCACATCGCCAGGGTCCGCGTCGACCCGGACACCGGCACGGTCACGGTGCCCGAAGTGACCGCCGTGCACGAGTTCGGCCGGGTCCTCAATCCGCTCGGCGCTCAGGGCCAGGTCGAGGGCGGTGTGATCCAGTCGATCGGCATGGCGGTGCTGGAGAGCAGCCAGTACGACGGCGGGCACCAGCTCAACCCAGGCCTGCTCGGCTACAAGCTGGTCACCGCCGCCGACGCTCCCCGCGTCAACGTCGAGCTGCTTGAGGACCCGGTCGACCAAGGGGGACCGCACGGCGCCAAGGCGGTGGGCGAGCCGCCGGTCGTGGGCACCGCCGCGGCCATCGGCAACGCGATCGCGGCAGCGGCCGGCACACGGGTCCGTGCCCTGCCCATGACGGCTGAACGCGTGTGGACGGCACTGCACGAGCATGAAGGAGAGCTGGCATGAGCCGCTATTTCGCGCCCACCACCGCGGCGGAGGCCGCCGCGCTGCTGGCAGAGAACGACGGGGCGCGCGTGGTCGCAGGCGGGACCGACCTGGTCGTGGCCGCCAGGAGCGGCAAACACCCCATTCCGGAAGCGCTGATCGCCATCCACGGCGCGACCGATCTGGCTTCCCGGGCGCAGACCGAAGAAGGGTTGCGACTGGGAGCGCTGACATCGCATGCCTGGCTGGAACGATCGCCGATTATCGGTGACCAATGGTCCGCGTTGGCCGATGCGTCCGCCTTGGTCGGCTCACCCGCCACCAGGAACACCGGCACTCTGGGCGGCAACGTGATGAACGCCTCGCCGGCCATGGACACCGGTGCCCCGCTGCTGGTCTTCGAGGCCGATGTCGAGCTGCTCAGCCTTCGCGGGACTCGTACGGTGCCGGTCGCGGATCTGCTTGTCGGCCCCGGCCGCACCACAGCCGAGCCCGATGAACTGCTCACCTCGGTGCGTCTGCCGGATCTGCCCCCCGCCACAGGGAGTGCGTACGTCCGTCTGGAGCATCGGCGCGCGATGGAGATCGCGATCGTGGGCGCGGCCGCACTGGTCACGCTCGGGGAGGACGGCCGGGTGGCCGACTCCCGGATCGCACTGAGCGCGGCAGCACCCACATGCGTGCTGGCACGGGAGGCCGGAGACCTGTTGCGTGGACTCCGGCCGGATGGTGCCTCCTTCCGCGACGCGGCGGCGATCGCGACCGAGGCCGTGCAGCCGATCAACGACGTCCGGGCGAGCGCCCGGTACCGGCAGGCGATGATCTCGGTCGTCGTGAGCCGGGCCCTGGCGGTCGCCGCCGCGCGCGCCGCGGGAACCGACATCGCCGTCCCTGCCAATCGCAATCTGCCCACGGCCACCGCCGGGAGTACGGAATGAAGTATCCGCTGAATGTGAGGGTCAACGGCGTCGAAACGTCCGTGGACGTCGAGCCGCACCGGTCGCTGCTGAACATGCTGCGGGAGGACATCGGCCTGACCGGGCCGAAGGAAGGGTGCGACGACTCCGAGTGCGGCGCATGCATGGTGCTTGTGGACGGGCGGCCGGTGAACTCCTGCTCCTATCTCGCCCTGCAGACCGATGGGCGGGAGATCACCACCATCGAAGGCGTGTCGGAACCCTCGCGCCCGCACCCGATCCAGCAGGCGCTGCTGGAGGAGGGCGGTGTGCAGTGCGGCTTCTGTACACCGGGCATCGTGATGTCCGCCAAGGCCCTGCTGGACACCAACCCTTCGTGCGACGAGGACGAGGTCCGGCTGGCGCTGGGCGGAAACCTGTGCCGCTGTACGGGCTATCAGAAGATCGTCCGGGCTGTGCTGAAGGCGGCTGAACAGGTGGACCAGGCGAGTACGACCGTATAGCCGAAGATCCGGCAGAGCCCACGCAGCCCCCCGAGCGCCCCCTCGGGGGGCTGCGTGGCGAGGTGCCGGGCACGCTGTGGCGACGGTGACGAAACAGCACGGACATTGAACGCAAACACCTTGTGCAGAACCAACAAATGGCCTTCCAAGCTTCGGCCGAACGCCTAAAGATGCCATGCCACGCGGCCACTAGCCTCGCAGATCATCAGCTCAATCCGGTCCGCCGAGCCGCCATTTCGACGATGGACGTGAGCTCGCCCGAAAGCTTCCGAATCCGAGTGCTCTCAACCCGGGAGACGCCCCATGAAGCCACCTCCGTTCAAGTACCACGCCTGCCGAACGATCGATGAGGCGGTCGGCATCCTTGATTCCGACCCGGACGGCTCGAAGGTACTGGCCGGCGGCCAGAGCCTGGTGCCGGTGCTGAATCTCCGACTGGCCGCTCCTGACAACCTCGTGGACATCAACTCCGTCGAGGGTCTCGACCACATCCGGGTCCGACCGGATCACGTGACGATCGGCGCGGGGACGCGGCAGTACGCCGTGGAGCGCTCCGACCAACTCCACTCGGTGCTGCCTGTGGTACGCGAGGCGCTGTCCCATGTCGGCCACTCGCAAATCCGTAACCGCGGCACCGTGGTTGGGAGCATCTGCCACGCGGACCCGGCTGCCGAAATGCCGGCGGTATTCCTGACCGTCGGTGGCGAGGTCACCGCCCGCAGTGCCGCGGGAACGCGTACCATCAGCTCGGACGACTTCTTCGAGTCGTACCTCACCACCGTGCTCGAGCCAAACGAGATCGTCACGGAGGTGAAATTCGACGTACCGAGCGGGCGTACCGGGTGGTACTTCGAGGAAGTCGCCCGCCGGCACGGCGACTTCGCCATCCTCGGTGTGGTGGCGCTCGTCTCGCTCGAGGCTGACACCGTGAGCAGGGCGCGCATCACCATTTTCGGCGGCGCCGCCACCCCCCTTCGCATGACCGCCGTCGAGCAGTTGATCACCGGTGTGAAGGCCAGCGAAATAGGCGGTGACCTCCTCGAACGTGCGATGGAGGAAGCCTCTGCCGCCGTGCGGCCGACCGATGACATCCACGCCAGTGCGGACTACCGGCGCCACGTGGCGGGACTGCTGACGAAGCGGGCCATCACCCGGTCACTCGAACGTGCGGGATCTCCCGCGTGACCACCCAGCGCCCCGCGCACTGCCCGCGCGCGCTGTCCGACCAAGGCGAAGGAGATTCGGCATGACAACGAGCTCGAAGCAAATTGTGGAGCTGAATGTCAACGGCATTCCGCATCAACTGCTGGTCGAACCACGGAAGACGCTCGCTGACGTTCTCCGTGACGATCTCGACCTCACCGGAACCAAGCTCGGTTGCGAACACGGCGTCTGCGGGGCGTGCACCGTCCTGGTCGACGGCCGTGCGGTCCGGGCGTGCCTGATGTTCGCCGTCCAGGCACAGGGAACAGACATCACTACCGTCGAGGGACTTGCTTCCGACGGCGAACTGGACCACATCCAAAAGGCTTTCGCGGAAAATCACGGCTTGCAGTGCGGATACTGCACGCCAGGAATGCTGATAACCGCGCATGCCTTCCTCGCCGAGAATCCCGAGCCCACCCGGGAGCAGATCTGCGAGGGGATGAACGGAAACCTCTGCCGGTGCACCGGCTACCAGAACATCATCAAATCGACCGCGGCCGCTGCCGAGGCAGCGAAGTCAGCGGAGATGGGCGTCCGAGTCTCATGACGGCCGTTCCCCCGGTGCAGAGCGGTGCGACGGCAACACCTTCCGGCGAGAGGAAGAGCTGACATGACTGAAACGTTGGACCTCAGGGAACAGTCGATCCGGAAGTGGGGAAGCGATAACCGCGCGATCCGCAAGGGAAAGTGGATCGGAAAGCCGGCCAGGCGCCTGGAGGACCCGCGCTATCTGACGGGGGCGGCCCGCTACGTAGCGGATCTCCAACTGCCCCAGATGCTTCATGCCGTGTACGTCCGCTCCCCCCACCCGCACGCCCGTATCGTCTCCATCGACAAGTCCGTGCTTCCGGGACTCGGCAAGACCGTGTTCGCCTTCACGGGCGAGGACCTGCGCGATGTGCCGCCGCTGATCGACCACGTCGCGCTCGACAACCTCCTGAGGACGCCCCAGCAGGTCGTCGCGGTCGACAAGGTCCGGTTCGTCGGGGACGCGGTGGCGATCGTTCTCGCAGCGGACCGGTACGCAGCCGAAGACGCTGCCGAGGCACTCGGTGCTGCCGTCGAGTACGAGGAGCTGCCGCCGGTGCCGCATGTGGCGGCTTCCGGTGCGCCGGACGCCGCGCTGCTGTTCGAGGAACTCGGCACGAACGAGATTTACCGCCAGGCGGAAACCCACGGCGATGTCGACGAGGCGTTCGCCAGGGCCGACCGTGTGTTCAGCACACAGTTCCACCACAACCGCTACATGGCGGCGCCCATGGAGACCAGGGGCGTGCTGGCCGATTTCGACCGCGCCGACCAGCAGCTGACCGTCTGGTCGTCGACCCAGATGCCGCACTTCCTGCGTTCGGTGATCGCCGGGCAGCTCAGCCTGCCCGAGAACAAGGTCCGGGTGATCGCACCCGAGGTCGGCGGCGGATTCGGCCAGAAGATGTGCACGGTGCCCGAAGAGATCGCCATTCCCTACATCGCGACCCGGCTCGGGCGGCCGGTCAAGTGGATCGAGGACCGGCACGAGCACCTCATCGCGGCGACCCACTCCAAGCAGCAGTCGATCAACCTCGAGGTCGCCGTCACCAACGACGGCAAGATACTCGGCGTCCGCGGAGAGTTCGTCGGTGACGGCGGCGGCTACTCCTTCAACACCGAGAGCGCCCTGATCGAGCCGGCGCTCGCGGCGAAGTCGCTGCCCGGCCCCTACCGGATCGAGAACTACCGGGAGGAGGTCGGCGCCTTCCTGACCAACAAGAGCCCTGTGGCGGCGTACCGCGGAGTGGGCTGGACCGCCGCGAACACCGTGCGGGAGCTCCTCTTCGACGACATCGCACGCGGCCTCGGCATGGATCCGGCGGAGTTCCGCCGGCGCAACATGCTGCACTCCGACGAGCTCCCGTACCTCTCGTGCACCGGCCAGGTCTACGACAGCGGCAGCTACCTGGAGTCTCTGGACAAGGCGCTCGAGGCCGTCGACTACCAGGCGTTCCGCGAGAGGCAGCAGGAGCTGCGCAAGCAGGGCCGCTACATCGGTCTGGGCATCAGCTCCTATGTGGAGCAGACCGCGTGGGGCAGCGAATCCTCGGCCCAGGCCGGTACGCCGCTGCCCTCGCACGACAACGCCACCGTTACCGTGGATCCGTCGGGCAAGGTGACCGTCGCGGTCAGCGTGTCCAGCCACGGCCAGGGACACGAGACCTCGCTCGCCCAGGTCGCCGCCGACGGCCTCGGAGTGGACATCAAGGATGTCGTGGTCCTGCACGGCGACACCTCGAACACGCCGTACGGGCTCGGCACCTACGCCAGCCGCAGCGCCGTCATCGGCGGTGCCACCGTGGCCAGGGCCGCCGCGGACGTCCGCGAGCAGATCCTCCAGGTGGCCGGAAAGATGCTCGAGGCCAGCCCCGAGGACCTGGTGATCGAAGACGGGAAGGTCTCCGTCGCGGGTACCCCGTCGCGGTTCAAGACCCTGGCCGACGTGGCCTACGCCGCGCACTGGGACTCCGAGGTGCGCAACAGCGAACCGCTGCTGTCCGCCACCCGGTTCTACGACCCGCCCGCCAACTACGCCAACGGCTGCGTCGTGGCGCTGTGCGAGGTGGACGCCGACACCGGCGTGGTCACCCTGGACCGCATCATCGCGGTGGAGGACTGCGGCATGGTGATCAACCCGATGATCGTGGAAGCGCAGGTGCACGGCGCGATCGTCCAGGGACTTGGTGGCGCGATGCTCGAGCACCTGATCTACAGCGACGAGGGCCAGCCGCTCACCACGACCTACATGGATTACCTCGTGCCCACGTTCTCCGACGTGCCGCCGATCGAGGTGATCAGCATCGAGACCCCGTCCCCCTTCACCGTGGGCGGTATCAAGGGCATGGGCGAGGGTGGTCAGATCGCCGCTCCCGCCGCCCTGGCCAACGCGGTGGCAGATGCTCTCGCCCCGTTCGGAGCTCGTGTCGAGAAGCTGCCGCTCACGCCCGACTACGTGCTGCGGCTCATGGGCAAGATCGGCTCGCCGGAGAAGGCGGCGGGTGCATAGCAATAGGGCAGAGTCGGTGCCGGGGTTGCCGAGGCGGAGACCACGGCAACCCCGGCATCAGCCGGAGGAGCAGCGATGAGCATCGACCAGCACCAGGGCGGCGGGCCGTCCGGCCTTCCGTTCGACACCGTCGACGAAGTGCAGCACGTCCTGCGCGGCCGTAACTACCTGGCGGGGCGTGGGTTGGCTACCGCGATCCTGCTCTCCCTCAAGATGGGCCGGCCCCTGCTGCTCGAGGGTGAGGCCGGAGTCGGTAAGACGGAAATCGCCAAGACACTCGCCGGTGTCCTCGATACCGAGCTTATTCGCCTGCAGTGCTACGAGGGCATCGACGCCTCGCAGGCGCTCTACGAGTGGGACTACGGACGCCAGTTGCTGTTCGCCCGCGCCCTGCAGGACGGGGAGATCGATGCCGCGGACCGGGTACGGCAGCTGTACGGCCCGGACTTCCTCCTCGCCCGACCGTTGCTCCAAGCCATTCGGGCCGAGAAGCAGGCCGTGCTGTTGATCGACGAAATCGATCGGGCCGACGACGAGTTCGAGGCCTTTCTGCTCGAGGTGCTCTCCGACTTCACCGTGACGGTGCCGGAACTGGGCACGATCCGGGCGGTGTCACCGCCCGCGGTGATCCTCACGTCCAACCGCACCAGGGAGCTGCACGACGCGCTCAAACGGCGGTGCATGTATCAGTGGATCGAGTTCCCCGAGCTCGAGAGGGAGGTGGAGATCGTGCGGCTGCGGGCCCCCAATGTATCGGAACCGCTGGCCCGCTCGGTCGTCACCGCCATTGCGCGGCTGCGCGAGCTCGACCTGATCAAGCGGCCGGGCAGCGCGGAGGCGATCGACTGGGCCAATGCGCTTGCGCTGCTGGGAGCTGAGGCCGTCACCAGTGAGGAGGGCCGCCTGACGCTCGGCTGGGCGATCAAGAACCAGGACGACATGCGCCTGGTCGAACCGCGACTGCACGAGCTCGTCGGTGAGTGACCCGGTAGAGCTCGCCACCCGATTCTGCAGGGTGCTGCGTACAGAGGGCCTGCCGGTGGGCAGCGGCCAGATCATCGACTTCTGCCGCGCCGCGGCCGAACTTGGAGAGCTCTACTGGGCCGGCTTGGCCACGCTGGTCAGCGATCGGGAGGAGATCGCGGTCTACGAACGCGTGTTCCGGAGCTTCTTCGCCGACCATGAGTCGGTGTTCATGCCCGAACCGCCGCCGGAGGCTCCAGCCGTCATGCGGACCGCACACACCGCGGGGCTGGCCGACCCATCCGACGAGGACGCCGACCAGCAGGTTTCCATGGCCAGTTACGTCGAGCTGCTGAGGAAGAAATCATTCGCCGACTGCACCGAGGAGGAGCTCCAGGCGTTGTTCGCGGTCGGCGCTCGCCTGCCGGTGATCCCCCGTCGTTCCCGGCGCTATCGAGCCGCCCGCAGGGGGGTGCCCGACTTCCATCGCACTCTGCGGGCCTCCTTCCGTACCGGGGCCGAGCCGGTACGCCGGGCGTGGCGTGTGCGCAGGCTCCGCCCACGCAGGGTCATCCTCCTCCTCGACGTTTCCGGTTCGATGGCGGCCTACTCCCGTGCGCTGCTCTTCTTTGCCCACGCGGGAGTGCGAGCGCAGCGGGAATGGGAGGTGTTCTGCTTCGGTACCCGGCTCACGCGAGTGACCCGCGAGCTGGCGCAGGGCATGCCGGACGAAGCGCTACGACGGGCCGCCGACGAAGTCGTCGACTGGGACGGTGGCACGCGCATCGGCGGCTCCCTCAAGTGCTTCCTCGACGGGTACGGCCACGGCGGTCTCGCCCGAGGGGCGGCGGTGGTCATCTGCTCGGACGGGCTCGAGTTCGGTGACCCGGAGCTGCTCGGACAGCAGATGCTGCGGCTGTCCCGCCTCGCCCACCGAGTCGTTTGGCTCAACCCCCTCAAGGAGGACCCGGCGTACGAGCCGCTCGTACGCGGAATGCAGGCCGCACTGCCCCATATCGATGTCTTCTCCAGCGGACACAACCTCGCCGGCTTGGCCGAGGGTTTGGCAGGAGCGCTCGGCAACCGATCCATGTCTGACCGATCCATGTCTGACAGAAATGCGGGGCTGAGGATGTGAACAAGGACGTCGCGACCGACGGTGGTCAGCGGCCATCGACCATCACGGTGGTGGCAGCGGCGATCGTAGAGCAGGGCCGGCTGCTCGTGGTCAGCAAGAAGGCCGCTCCGAACGTCTTCTATCTACCTGGTGGCAAACCGGAGGCGGGGGAGAGCGCCGAGGAGACACTCATCCGTGAACTCGATGAAGAGCTCGGCGTGGCCCCCACCAGTCTCACCATGTTGCTCGACGTTGAGGATGTCGCCGCACTCGAAGGCGTGCCGATGCGTATGACGGTTTTCAGGGCCGAGATCGACCAGGTCCCTCGGCCGGCCGCCGAACTGGCTGACCTGCGATGGATCAACGGCAGCGACGAGCACGCACCAATGCTCGCTCCTGCGGTACAGAACCACGTGGTCCCTCTCCTGGTCCGATCCGGCTTTCTCCTCTGACCCCACCTCCCAGGGCATCTGTGCCGGGCAGGCCCCCGATTGACGCTGCTGCGGCAGTGGATGCATCTGGCTCCAAGCGCGCTCCGGTCTGATCGTCGCGCCGCAGGTGGTCGGCCTAAAACCTTTTCGCGCCCGCCATGATGGCTTCGCGGATGCGGTGGTAGGTGCCACAGCGGCACATGTTGCGGATCTCGTCGAGGTCGGCCTCGCCGATCTCGTGGCCCGCCGCCCGGGCCTGCTTGACCCTGGCGACGGCGGCCATGATCTGCCCGGGCTGGCAGTAACCACACTGCGCGACGTCGTGTTCGAGCCAGGCCTCCTGCATGGGGTGCAGGTCCTTGCCGACAGTGGCGGGCAGGCCCTCGATGGTGGTGATCTCGTCGGTGGGCTGGATGTCCTTGACCTGTACCGAGCAGGGGTTGAACGCCTTGCCGTTGATGTGGCTGGTGCAGGCCTGACAAACGCCCAGCCCGCAACCGTACTTGGGGCCGGTGACACCCAGGACGTCGCGCAGCACCCACAGCAGCCGCACGTCGCCCTCGACGTCCGCCGTGACCTGCTTGCCGTTGAGGATGAAGGTGTGTTGGGGCACGGTTGCTCCTAGTAGGCGCGGGTCAGGCCGTCAGTGGGGGAGGCGGGAATCGGGGGAACGGTCGGCAGCGGCTCGAAGCCGAGCGGGCCGTCATGGTTGATCGGGAATCGGGTCGGCATTGATCCGGTGGCCCGGCCGTACGCGCAGGCGACGGCCGCCATCGCCCCGGCGACGGCCAGCTCCCCTGCCCCGCCGGGCTTGCCGGTGGTCGGCGGCATCACCACGATCCGCAGCTCGGGGGGCGTGTTCCACTGGCGGGTGTAGAAGTAGTTGTCCCAGCTGCCCTCGAGGAAGTGTCCGTCCTTGAGGTGCAGGCTGGAGCTGAGGGTGATGGCGATGCCATCCATGATCCCGCCCATCATCTGGGCCTCCAGGCCGCGTGGATTGACGGCGAGACCGACGTCCACGGCGCAGACGACCTTGGTGACCCGCGGTCCGGTGTAGGCGTCATGGACCTTACGGCCGGTCGTGTCCGAACGGCAGTCGATCTCGACGAGCACCGCGACGACGGCGTGGTACTCGGGGTGGATCGCGATGCCCTGCGCGGTCCCGGCCGGCATCGCCCGTCCCCAGCCGCCGATCTGCGCGACCTTGTCGAGCACGGCACGTGCGCGGTCGTCCTTGAGGAACTCCCGGCGGAACCGGTAGGGGTCCTTGCCCATCGCGTTGGCGAGCTGGTCGACGATGAGCTCCTGCGCGCATCTGACGTTGGGTGAGTAGATGTTGCGCATGCTGCCGGTGTTGAACCCCTTGTCCACCTCGCTCAGCAGCTGGGTGGTGGTGCCGAAGTTGTAGGGCGTCTGCTGGGTGAGTTCGAATACCGTTTCGGAGAAGCCGATGTCGCCTACGGGCAGCTTCGCGGCCATGGCGGTGATGATCTCGCCGAGGCCGTGGCCGAAGTCCGTGGCCACGGAGGTGTGCCGCTGCTCGAGCGCGAGCACCTCGCTCCCCGTGTACGTGGCACGCACTCGGCTCGTGGACATCGGGTGCGTGCGACCCTGCCGGAAATCGTCGGTGCGATGCCACATGAGTTTGACCGGCTTGCCCATGGTCTGTGAGATCTCGGCCGCTTCCTGTGCTGCGTCGAAGAACAGCTTGCGTCCGAACGACCCGCCGCCCTCGGTGACATGTACCGTGACCGCGGTCGGCGGCAACCCGAGCTTCTCCGCGATCGCCTGCTGGGCCACGATCGGCGACTTCAGCGCGGCCCAGATCTCGGCCCGGTCGGGCCTGACGTCGGCCACCGCGCAGTTCGGCTCCAATGCGCTGTTGCTGGCGAACTGAAACGTGAAGGTGCCCTCCACGGCCTTCGTCAGCAGTCCCAGCTTCGGTACCGCGAACGGAAGCTCGGCTTCCTTCAGTTCCCGCAGCACGGTGGCATCGGACGCTCCGTCCTCGGTGCCGGGGCCCCAGGTCACCTGCAATGCCCGCACCGCGTCGATGCACTGCCCGAAGGTCTTTCCCCGTACCGCTACGCCGGTGGAGACGCTCGCGACATCGGTGATGCCCGGCATCGCCCGTACCGCTGCCAGGTTCTGTACCGACCGCACCGTGCCGTTGATCGTAGGCGGCCGGCACACCATGGTCGGCTTTGCGCCGGGTATGTCCAGGTCCATGGCGAACTGCTTACGGCCCGTGACGCTTTCGAGCGCGTCGATCCGGCTCTGTGCTGTGCCGATGACCGAGAAGTGCGACTGCGGTTTGAGAGTGACGGACACCTGCACGGTCTGCGGGCTCGCGGCCTTCTCCGCCAGCGAGCCGTAGGTCGCGCTCTTGCCGCTCTCTGAGGTGATCATCCCTGCGCGGCTGGTCAGCGCCGATACCGGCTCGCCGAACTCCGCGGCCGCGGCCTCCAGCAGCCGGTGCCTGGCAGTGGCCGCCGCGACGCGGATCGGGGTGTAGGTGGAGATGGTGGTGTTCGACCCGCCGGTGAGCTGGTTGAACAGCAGCTCCGGACGCGCATCGGCGAGCGTGATGCGGATCTTGTCCAGGGGCAGGTCCAGCTCTTCCGCGATCAGCATCGCGCTGGAGGTGGTGATGCCCTGACCCACCTCGGCGCGCGGCAGCGCGAACGAGGCGGTGCCATCGGTGTGCACCTGAATGCTGATCAGGTTGGACGTGGGCCGCGCGGCATCCGTGAGCATGTCGTTGAGGTCGTACAGCTCGGACGGCTGGGAAGGCGACGGGACAGCCGCCGCAGCATGTGAGGGTGCCACAGCCGTTTCCCCCAACTGCGCTGCCACCGTCAGTGTCGAAGCTGCCACCACGTATCCCAGGAATCGCCGCCGTCCCACCTCGCGGGGGGCGGCTGCCTCCTCCGACTGCTGCGGACCCTCGTGGGCTCCCATCACCTGTCCTCTCGACAAATTCGAACAGCTTCGCGGCGAGGGCCGCCGTACCGGTCAGCACGGGGGGTTACGGACCGGAAGCCACTTCTCGCCGGTCAACGGACTGTCGTCGGGCAGCCCGCTTGGACTCAGCAACCGCCTCCGCCATTGATGGGAGTGACTGCCGGGTTCCTAGAGTTGACTGTTCAAACTCGGAGCGATCCAAACGCATGAGCGGCTTCCATTGCATCGGGGAACGATGTGCCGGTGGCCGTCGCTTCGTATCGGCTACCGGCGATGGGCGCACACCGCGGATCGGGATTAGGACGCTCCCGCTGGGGTCCCCCATGCCGAAGGCCGGGGGAGGGCGGGGGCGAACCGACTGCGTTCCCCAGCCTACCCGCCGTCGCCCAGCGGCCGTCCGGCCCGCAGGTTCCATCGCCCGGCGCGCCCGCTCAACTCCACGGCGGCCAGCGGTGGTACGTCGATCCGCCAGAACGCCTGCACGGGCAGATCCAGCGCCCGTACGACCGCCGCCCGTACGACATCGACCTCGACGACGGCGACCACCCGCCCCGGCTCACTGGCCTCCCTCTTCAGCCAGCCGCCCACCCGGTCGCACAGTTCGAACAGCGACTCCCCGCCGTGCGGTGCGCACGCCGGGTCCGTAAGCCAGGCCTTCACCGCCTCGGGCTCGGCGGCGGTGACCTCCTCCAGGGTCATGCCGCTCCACCGGCCCATCGCAAGCCCGGCCAACTCGGGCCGCGGCACCGCGTCCAGGCCGAGACCGGTGGCGGTCTCCCCGCAGCGTGCGGTGGGGGAGATGGCTACGCGGTCCGCAGCCGGCACGCTTTCGGCGGCGAACCGAGCGCGCCGCAGCCCCGCGGCGTCCAGGGAGCAGCCGTCGTCGAAGCGCGCCTGCCGCAGAGCAGCACTCACCGCTGGTGAGATCAACATCACCCGAGTGGTCACACGCCACTCCTCCCTGGGCCAACCAGCCGATGAGTACCGGGCCTTGGGGGCACACATGCGGAATGGTGTGCACCCCTGTGCGGCCCGCGCGCCCCTTGGCCGGATCGCCCATTCGCGATACCGTCGCGACGATATTGACGACGGCAAACGGAAGCCGGTGGGAATCCGGCACGGTCGCGCCACTGTAAGCCCGGCAGGAGCCGACCCCGCCCCGGGGTGGTGATCGCTGGGTGAGTCAGACCCGCTGCCGTCGTTCCGAGCTCCAACGACATGGGACGCGCGTTCCCCGGGAGGTCCTGCCATGGCGCAGTCCGTCGCCCCGCCGACTCTTGCCCCCGCCGCTCCGGCCACGCTGCCGATCCGGGTGATCCTGCCCTGGGCGGCCTTCTTCGGCATCCTGATGCTGATCCTGCTGTACTTCGTCGGTGCCGAGCAGGGCGCGACGGCGCTGCTCTCCGGCGAGAACGTGCACGAGTGGGTGCACGACGGCCGCCACCTGCTCGGTTTCCCCTGCCACTGACAGGGGCCCCGAACGTGAACTCCATCACCGTCAGATCTCTCCTGGTGCGCGGCATGCTCGCCGGCCTCGCCGCCGGGCTGCTCGCCCTCGTCGTCGCCTATCTGCTCGGCGAACCGCACGTGGACGCCGCCATCGCGTACGAGGAGGGACACTCCCACGAACACGGCGCGGAGCTGGTGAGCCGCACCATGCAGTCCACCGCTGGACTGGCCACCGGCGTGCTCATCTACGGCGTGGCGCTGGGCGGCATCGCGGCCCTGGCGTTCTGCTTCGCCCTGGGCCGGATCGGCCGCTTCAGTCCGCGCGCGACCGCCGCCCTGCTGTCGGCCGCCGCCCTGGTCGCGGTCTACCTGGTGCCGTTCCTGAAGTACCCGGCCAACCCGCCGTCGGTCGGCGACCCCGACACCATCGGCAAGCGCACCACGCTGTACTTCCTGATGATGGCCCTCAGCGTGCTGCTGGCGGTCGCGGCCGTCATCCTGGGCAAGCGCCTCGCGCCGCGACTGGGCACCTGGTACGCCACGGTGGTGGCCGGGGCGGGGTTCGTCCTCGCTGTCGGTCTGGCCTACGCGTTCCTGCCGACGATCAACGAGGTGCCGCACGACTTCTCGGCGACGCTGCTGTGGCAGTTCCGCCTCGCGGCCCTGGCCATCCAGCTCACCCTGTGGGCCTCCTTCGGGGTGCTGTTCGGCCACCTCGCGGAGCGGGTCCTTCAGCCTCGTAGCGAAACCGCCGGCAGCCAGCCGGTGGCTGTGGAGGTAGCACCCGCAGCCAACTGAGGCAGCCATACGGAAGGGTCCGCCGGGTAGCTAGCTACCCGGCGGACCCTTCCTTTCGTTGTGCGCGCGGCGGATGTCAGGGCAGCGCCGGGTAGGGCACGAAGGTGCTGCTGTTCTCGTCGATGGCGAGGTGCTGCCGTGAGACGTACGACCGAGGTCGAGGACTGCTGCGTCTGCATGCGCCGCGGGTCCTCGGCGCGCTGGTACGCCGCGACGGGCACTTCGGCCTCGCCGAGGACTCCGTACAAGAGGCGCTGCTCGCGGCCGCCCGGCAATGGCCAGAGAAGGGCCTCCCGGACAATCCTCGCGGGTGGCTGATCAAGGTCGCCTCCCGCCGCCTCATGGACCAGCTGCGCAGCGACGAGACGCGAAGACGCTGAGTCAGTTCTGGAACCGCGCAGGGCCGGCTCAGCTCGGGGCGAGCGGGGTGAACGTGACGGGCAGGTGCTCCGGGCCGCGCAGTACGGAGGGCCGTCGGAGCAGCGTGCCGGGCGGCACGGCCAGGGCGAGACCGGGAAGCCGGCGCAGGACGGTGCCGATGGCGATCTGTCCCTCCAGCCGGGCCAGGGGCGCGCCCAGGCAGTAATGGATGCCGTGCCCGAACGCCAGGTGGGAGCTGTCCCGCCGGGCGATGTCCAGGCGGTCGGGGTCCGGGAAGCGTGCCGGGTCGCGGTCCGCGATGGCGGTGGCGATCAGTACGGTCGCCCCGCGCGGGATGTTCACCCCGGCGATGTCGACGTCCTCGCGGGCGAACCGGGCGATGCCGGGGTTCACCGGCCCGTCGTAGCGGAGGAACTCCTCGATCGCGTCCGGCAGCAGCCCCGGGTCCGCCCGGAGCAGCTCCAGCTGCTCGGGGTGGGCGAGCAGCGCGGCGATGCCGCTGCCGATCAGGTTGACCGTGGTGATGTACCCAGCGACCAGCAGCAGGAACGCCATGGCGATCAGCTCGTGGTCGTCCAGCCGCTGCTCCTCGTCCCGGGCGGTGACCAGCGCGCTGAGCAGGTCGTCCCCGGGCCGGGCCCGTTTGGCCTCCAGAAGCCCCTTCAGATAGCTCCGCATCTGCTGCCAGGCGTTGTCGATCACGGCCGGGTCGGGCGGTTCGGCCTGCCGGGGGATCATGGCGTCGGTCCACCGGTGGAAGTCGTGCCGGTCCTGCACAGGCACGCCCAGCAGTTCACTGATCACGGTGACCGGAAGCGGCAGCGCGAAGTCCGCGATGAGATCGGCGCGGCCGATCGGCAGGACCGCGTCGAGCAAGGCGTCAGTGATCTCCTGTACGCGTGGACGCAGCTCGGCCACGCGGCGGGCGGTGAAGCCCTTGGAGACCAGACGGCGCAGCCGGGTGTGGTCGGGCGGATCGACGCGGAGCATGTTCCGCAGAAAGGACTCCCGCTCCGTCGAGGGCAGCCGCTCAAGGAGCCGGGTGTCGGCGGCGTCCCGGATGTCGTTGCTCAGCCTGGGGTCCGACAGCGCCGCGAGCCCGTCCTCGTAGCCGGTGATCAGCCAGGCTTCCACCCCGCCGGCGAGCACGGCACGACACACGGGGCCGTCCTCGCACAATCGCCGGTAGAACGGGAACGGATCCAGGAGGAAGGCAGGGTCCGTATACGGCAGAACGATCGGCTCGCTCTCCATACCCCCAACGTTACGTCGTCGAGGCGGGGGGCGCCGAGGTGAAGTTCGGCCACCCTGCACGCGGCAAGGGGGTGCAGGTGCAAATCCTGTCGTCCCGACGGTCTGACCCGGGGCTCGCGGGCGGCCTGCGGCGGCTTTGACCGTCCTCGCCAGAGCGGGGGCGCAACCCGACCCTGTGCACAAGTGCAGGCCCAGCGCCTCACCGTGCCGCATGCCCGTGTCCGGCAGCGGCTCGAGCAGGTCGGCCAAACTGGTCGGCGAAGGCCTGGGCGTTGTGTCGCTGGAATGCCGCCGCCTGCGCCGGTGTCCAGCGCAGCCGTTCCGGAGCCACCGGTCGGGGCATGAACGCGAAACGGGCTGGACCGCCGGCCAGCAGCCAGGTCCGGCGGCGGCCCCAAGCTGCGCTGGAGAAGGGCAAGTTCGCCGGAGGCGGAGGTACCTGACCGGTGGTCCCGGCTCAGCCCACATCCCACATGAAGCGGTGGGTGTGGATGCCGAAGTACGGGAAGTTCTCCACCTTCGCCACGTCGTCGATGGGGCGGACGACGTCGTTGATGAAGTCCAGGAGCTCGGACGGGCGCTGGCAGACGACCTCGGCGAAGAGGTCGAAAGTGCCGGAGGTGAGCACCACGTAGATGACCTCTTCGTGACGGGAGAGTTCGTCCGCCACCGCGCGGGCGTCGCCGTCCACGGCGATGCCCAGCAGTGCCATGGCCTGCCCGCCCATGGCCATCGGGTCGGTGACCCCGACGACCTGCACCACCTTGGTGTCGATCAGCCGCTGCAGTCGCTGCCGGGCGGCCGAGGGGGAGAGCCCCACCTTGGGGCCGAGGTCGGCATAGGGGATACGGCCGTCGGCCTGCAGTTCCCGCAGGATGGCCCGGTCGATGTCGTCCACGCGCGCAGTGTCCCCCGCCTCAGCCGGTCAGTTCCGCCAGGGCCTCATCGAAGAGGGCGGTGTGTACATCCACGTCGGCCTCGGTGGTGTCCGGGCACATCAGTGCCATGTTGTGGAACGGGGTCATCAGCACGCCCCGATTGGCCATCCACAGGTGCAGAAAGTCTTCCAGCTCGGCGTCGGCGCTGTGCGCGGACTCGGTGCCGGTGCGGGGCGGGGGCGAGGCGAAGCGGTACTCGGTGCGGGCCCCGAGGCGGCTCACCGACCAGGGCAGTCCGTATGCCTCGATGCTCTTGCGCACGCCCTGCTCGAAGCGCTCGGAGAGAGCGCACATGGCGGCGAAGGCGTTGTCGGTGAGGACGTGCTCCAAAGTGGCGCGCATGGCCGCGACGGAGAGGGCGTTGCCGGCCAGGGTGCCGCCCACCCCTCCCATGTCCACCAGGTCCAGGTCGCTGCGACGCAGCAGCCGGTCGGCCAGCTCCTCCGAAAGGCCGTACGCGCCGGCGGGGATGCCGCCGCCGATGGCCTTGCCGAGGGTGAGGATGTCCGGCCGCAGGTTCCACGCGCCGGTGCAGCCGCCGGGACCCGCCGAGAAGGTGTGCGTCTCATCGTTGATCAGCAGGGTGCCGTAACGCCTCGTCAGCTCGCGGACGCCCTCGAGATAGCCGGGCTCCGGCAGCACGATGCCGATGTTGGTGAGGGCCGGCTCCATCAGCACCGCGGCCACGTCGCCATGGGCCAACTCGCGCTCCAGACCCGGCAGGTCGTTGAACTCGGCGACCCGGCTGGTCAGCGTGACGTCGCAGGGCGCGCCCACATTGCCGGGCCGGCTGGCACCGTGGCCGTCCGCGCCGACCACGATCAGGGATTCGTCCACGCTGCCGTGGTAGCAGTAGCTGTTCACCAGGATCTTGGAGCGGCCGGTGACGGCCCGTGCGAGCCGGATGGCCCAGCGGTTGGCGTCGGTCGCGGTGAGGGAGAAGGACCAGCGGGGCAGACCGAAACGGCGGGCCAACTCGGCGCCCACCCACTCGGCGTCCTCGGTCGGCAGCATGGCGGTGGCGCCGCCCGAGGCACGGTAACGACGGTCCACCGCCTCGGCCACCGGAGCGGGGGAGTGCCCGGCCATGGCGCCGGTGTCGCCGAGGCAGAAGTCGATGTACTCATGCCCATCGATGTCCCGGACCCGAGCGCCGCGCGCTCCCTCCAGGTAGAGCGGAAAGGCGGCAGCGTTCTTGTTCATCCAGGTCATCGGCACGCGTCCGAACAGGTGCTCCGCGCGCTCGTAGGCGGCCTGCGAGCGAGGGTTGCGCGTTGCACTTTCGGTGATCTCCCGGGCCAGGAGGTGCCGGAGTCGGCTGCGGTCCACGAAGTACCTCCCCTACGACTGATGGCGATGACCGTACAGCAGAATCTCGTGGAAGAGAACAATTCAACGCTTGATTCGATCGTCATGGCGCTCGGATCGAGCGTCAGTGTAGGGCCGCCGTAGGGTCCGGTCGTCTTTTGGGACGGGCGCCCGGTGGGCCGAGTTCGTGCCTGTCGGCACATTGTCAGCGCCTCTGGCCGGCTGTCATGCTCGCTTCACCCCCACACCAGGAGCTGCAAGGAGCGCGCGTGAAAGATCTCCGAGCCCCACAGCTCGCCGATGTCCATGGCCGGCCCTCCGCCGAGACGCAGTCGAGCCGGGGCAGCAGTCGCCGGAACCTGCTGCGCGCCGGGGCCGCGACGGCAGGACTCAGCCTCCTCGCACGCGCCCCCGGGGCGGTGGCCGATGAGCGCGCCGGCACCGCTCGTGCGGACACCCCGAATGCGGGGGGTTACCTCGTGGGCCGGGGCATCGCCGACGCCACCGGCGAGGTGGCCGAGGTGGGCATGATGGGCTACGGACGCGTCGACCAGCAGGCTCAGGGGTTGCACACACGCCTACGGGCGCGGGCCTTCGTCATCGCCGACGATGCCGCTCGTGATCGGGTGCTCCTTGTCGTGGTCGACGCCGGCATGATCTTCAGCAGTGTGCATGAAGCGGTGCTCCGCGGCCTCGCCGAGCGCTACGGCGATCTCTACACCGCCCGCAATGTCATGATCGCCGCCACCCACACCCACTCCGGCCCCGGCGGCCACTCCCACCACCTTCTGTACAACCTCACCACGCTCGGCTTCCACGCGAAGACCTTCGACGCGATCACCCACGGCATCCTGGAGGCCGCCGGCCGGGCGCACGACGATCTCGCCCCCTCGGAACTCATTCTCACCCACGGGGAGTTGCGCGACGCGAGCGTGAACCGGTCCCGCGTGGCCTTCGACCGTAACCCCGCAGACATCACGGACCACTTTCCTGGCGCGATCGATCCCCAGACGACGCTGCTGCGCGTCGAGCGTGGCGGGCGGCTGGTCGGGGCCGTCAACTGGTTCGCCACCCACGGTACGAGCATGTCCGGCGACAACAGGCTGATCAGCGCCGACAACAAGGGCTACGCGGCCTACCACTGGGAACGCGAGGTCGCCCGCGCGGACTACCTGGCAGATACGACACCGGAGGTCGTCACCGCCTTCGCGCAGACCAACGCCGGCGACATGTCGCCCAATCTCGACCTCAAACCGCCAACCACCCCGGCGGACTTCGAGCGCACCAGGGCGGGCGGCCTGCGTCAGTACGAGGCGGCCGCCGGTCAGCTCGAGCAGGCCGGCACCCGACTCAGCGGCGGCGTGGACTCCCGCCTGGTGTACGTGGATCTCTCGGGCGTCACAGTCCAGCCGGAGTTCACCGGTGATGGCCGTACGCATCGGACCGCCAAGCCTGCGATCGGGGCGTCCATGGCCGCCGGCAGCACGGAGGACGGTCCTGCCTTCCCCGGTTTCCAGGAGGGCGAAAACCCTTTGTGGGACGCGGTCTCCGACTCGGTCATCTACACCGCCTCGCCCGAAATGCGCGAGGCACAGGCGCCGAAGGACATCTTCGTACCGGTGGGCGAGATGAACCGCCTCTACCCGTGGGTGCAAGAGCGGGTCCCGGTCCAGCTGCTGCGGATCGGCCGGCTCCATCTCATCGGCATCCCCGGCGAAGTCACCATCGGTGCCGGCCTGCGACTGCGCCGCACGGTGGCGCAGACCCTCGGGGCCGAGCTGGAGGACGTGCTCGTGGCGGGCTACGCGAACTCCTACTTCCACTACCTCACCACGCCGGAGGAGTACGACGCCCAGCAGTATGAAGGGGGAAGCACGCTCTTCGGCCGCTGGCAGCTGCCCGCGCTGCAGCAGGTCTCCGCGGAGCTGGCCCGCGCCATGCGCGACGGCACGACACCGCCGCTGGGCCCCGTGCCCCCGGACCTGTCGGACAAGGTGCTGGCCCTCCAACCGCCCATCGTGGCGGACGCGCCACAACTGGGGAAGAGGTTCGGGGACGTCCTGAGCCAGCCCGGCGAGGCCTATCGGGCCGGCGACCGGGTGGTCGCCGTGTTCGCGGGCGCCCACCCCGGCAACGACCTGCACCGGGGCGGCACCTACCTGCGCGTGGAGCGGCTCGACGGCAGCACATGGCGCCCGGTCGCCGACGACGGGGACTGGTCGACGACCTTGCGGTGGGAGCGCGACGGGATCGCGTCATCAAAGGTGACGGTCACTTGGGACATTCCGCAGGGCAGCACGGTCGGCAGTTACCGCATCAGCTATCACGGTGACGCCAAGCGCCTCACGGGCGGCGTCAGCGCCTTCGCAGGTACCACGCGCACCTTCAGCGTGCGGTCCTGATCTCCGGCCGCGGCATGACGGGCTGCCTCACCGTCACGTAGCAAGAGCGGACGACTTCGGCCGTGCCAGAAGGGCCGCGCCGTAACCGAGCGTCGCCGTTCGCTGTTCAACACCAACAGGGTATCGCCGTAAGGCAGTTCACTCTTGAACAACTCTGATGCCAGCTGATAGGCACAGATCAACATCCTCGATACGGGGGTGGGGCGGTCCATGTCGAACATCATGTTCATCGCCGCAGCGACGGCGAACGCGACTACGCCGGGCTGGCGCGGCTGATCGACAGCGGATCGGCACGGTATTTCACCACGGAGGACTGCACGGATTGCACCGGACGCGACCTGGTCGCGATGTGGCGGGAAGAGTTCGGCTTCGACGCCGGGACCTGGCCCGGCTGCTGGAAACGCACCCGTTCACGGACCAAGGCGGACTGCTCTACGGGAACGCCAAAGCGCTGGTGGTCTTCGCACGCGGGACACTGGACACTCCGCCGCGGTGGACCGGATTCTTCCCCGACTGCCCCTCGAGCCGTCAGTGTCAGCAGATAGCTGAGCCCCTCCGTACCCATCGCTGAGGTATCAACTCCCTTGTCCTCGACGGCTCAGGTGACTCCCGAGTCGGTACATCGCGGGTGCGCGCGTCTTCGCGAACGAGTGCCGCAGCAGCCCGTCCCGGTTCCTGCGTCGTCCTCTCCCGGCGGCGGCTGACGGCCGCTCAGGATGGCCCCCGGAAAGCCGGAAGATGGCGTTCCGCCATGGAAGACCGTGGTGATCCCAAACCCCGCCTGAGTGAACACTTATGGATTCTTGAAGATCTCGCTCCAACGATGATCGGCCTCGATCGGGTGCCTATGGTCATTCGACGTCGGCCTGCACGACAGGGCCGGCGCTACCCCCCATACCCCCGGAGGACGATCACCATGAGCCCTCGCCACCGCAGACGCCCGACGTCCCATCGGCGCCGTTCCGGCCGCGCCACCGGATTGCCGATGCGCAGGCTGGCACTGGCGGCGGGAGTGCTTACGGTCGCCGCCGGCGTCGGCACCGGCGTGGCTGTCGTCAGTTCGGGGGGAGACGGCGCAGCGGTGGCCGAGGCCCGACCAGCCTCGGACGGCGTCGCTTCCTCGGCGTCCCCCATGGCCGAGGAGGCGACGCCCACCACCGCTTCCCCGACGGCGTCCAAGACCGCCTCCCCAAAGCACAAGAAGACCTCGGCCAGGCCGACCCCCACGCGCACGGTGAAGAAGACGCCCACCCGGACCGTCGAGCGGCCCGCCACGCGCAGTGCGACGACGGCTGCCCGGAGCAACCCGGCGCCGCGGCAGGCGCCGCCCGCGGCCACGGGTCAGACCGCCCGCGTCCTCCAACTGGTCAACCAGGCGCGGTCGGAGGCCGGCTGCAGCCCGCTGTCCAGCAGTGCGAAGCTGACGGCGGCCGCCGAGAAGTACTCCGACGTGATGGCGCAGACCGGGCAGATGTCGCACACCGGTCCCGACGGCTCGCAGGTCAGCGACCGAGTGGAGCGAGAGGGCTACGTCTGGTCCGCCGTCGGCGAGAACATAGCCCAGGGCCAGCCGGACGCGGACGCAGTGATGGACGCCTGGATGAACAGCGAGGGCCACCGCGCGAACATACTCAACTGCTCCTTCAAGGACATCGGCATAGGCGTCCACGAGGGGGACGGCGGTCCGTGGTGGACCCAGGACTTCGGCACCAGCGGCTAGTGCCGCGTCAGCCAGGGTTTGCCCCGCTCGCCGCCCTGGCACGGCCATCCGCTGCGTTGCCCGATCGACCGAGTAGGCCCACTACGAGGCCGATCCGGCGCTTTGCAGCTGACCGCACCAGGTCACCTCGCTACCGGGCAAACCCTGGCTGACGCGGCACCAGAAACAGCGGTGAGCGGGGAGCCACAGCCGCGCCTTGACGGCAGTACGGAGAAACCGCCCCCGGCACTGGAATGAATCCCTGCTCGAGCCCGGGTCCCAGAAGCAGCCGCCTTCTTCCGGCCGTCCGGCGCTGCACCTCGGTGCGGCGCCTGCGGTGACCGGAGAAGGCGGCTCTACCGGCGGTGCCGTCTCCGCAAGGTCTTTGCCCGAAGCCGCAGGGCTCCGTGGACCAGGGCCCGGACGAGGGCCGGCGGGCATGCTGTTCCCACCGCCGCGCGCAGGCGTTCGTCGAGCAGTGCGTCCGCTGCGGCGCGCACCATCGGTGCGGCAGGAGATGGGAAGCGGTCGGTGAGGAGAACGCGGGTGGCGTCCATCAGCGCCCGGCCTTCCGCGGTGACTGCGAAGTACTGGTTCTCGTAGTCGTCCGTCCAACAAGCCAGCGCCTCGTACGAGTCGGGTACTCCCTCGATGCCCATCCTCTCGGCCAAGCCGCAGTAGAAGCGGTGAGCCGCGATTTTCTCCGCCGCCGTTGTGCTCCGCCAGCCGTGTTGGTCGATCCAGCGCATGGGAGTGATGCAGAAGGCGGCGAGGACGTATACGAACTCCTCGTTGCCTACGGGCAGGTGCGCGTGGATCCGGTTCAGGGTGGCCACCGCTTCGCGTCCGCCAGACGCGTCGAGGCCGTGCTCGATGATCGCGTACATCAGCGTGCCGGTCGCCTTGGCTCTGACCTTCGGCTGTCCGGTCATCTTTCCGGTGCCAGCCAGCACGCGGGCGATGCTGGGGACGCCGAAGACCCGGTAGAAACCGAGGTTCAGTCCCAGCTTGAGGTCCTCCGGGCAGTCGACCATGGCCAGCCGCCGGTACACCGCATGGGCCTGCTCCTGGTCGTTGCCCACGCGCGTTATGGCATCACCGCGGCTCACTGTCGTTCCGCCTTGGCCAGGACTTGGGAGACCAGAGGGCTGTCCAGGTGGCGGGCGACCGCGACCAGGTGTTGCCGTTCGGCGTGCGCAGGCACCCCGATCCCAGGGGGCTGCTCGCAGGGCCTTTCGGGGGCCTGTCCGGACTTCAGGGCTTGCAGCGCGCCTTTGAGCGCGGCTGCCGCGGCGAGCGCGTCGCGTTCCGGCGTGGGCAGGCCGTGCTCCTGGCCGAGGCGCCGTGCTGTGTCCACGATGTCCTGGGAGGTCCAGGGTCGCAGCGCCAGTTGGCCGTCGCGAATCTCGCCGACGCGGCCGAGAGTGTGGAAGTCCCAGGTCGATCCGGCGGGGGGACTGGTGAGAATGACGGCGGGGTCGGCACGGGTGACCGTGGTCCAGAGGGTCTCCAGGGCGCGGAAGTCGCGGCGTCGCTGCCGGCGGGTCCGGATGGCGGCGTAGACCCATCCACCGGCCTGGATCACACCGCCGAGGGAGGCACAGGCGGGCCCGAGGTCCGTGCTCAGGGGATCGAGTGCCGCTGTGCCGAGTGCTCCGCCGCTGATCGCGATGATCTTGCAGATGGCATAGCCGGAGACGATGGCGCAGCCGGCCGATGTGCGCAGGAGTCCACGGCGCAGGACCGGGTCCCGAACTTCCTTCGCTCGCCGCCAGCAGACGTACATCATCGACCACAACGCCGCGCCGAAGCCGGCGAGATACACCATCAGGTAGCCGAAGATGGCGGGTCGGCCGGCGAAGGTGGTGTCGAAGGTCAGCGGAGTCTCACGGGCAGGCAGGTCGGCGGAGAGGAACAGGGTCACCATGAGCGCGATCACGGCAGCGTACGGCGGCACGACCCGCCGCAGCGCGGTCCTCACCGTGCCCGGCGTCTCGTCGCCCTCGGGGGCGCCGGCACGGTCGGGTGACCACAGCAGCACCAGCACGAGGAAGAAGGCACAGCAGACGGTGATGGAGGTGTAGACGACCAGGGTCGCCAGGTTGGAGATGCCGCTGGCCTGTCCGATCCGTCGGTAGACGTCCGGCGCGGCGGAGATGAAGCCGGTGCCGGCGGCGAACCCGGCGCTGGCCATCAGCAGCAGGCCGGGGATGCGCTCGCGGGACCAGTCCAGCGCCTTGTAGGCCGCCAGCGCGTACATGACGGCGCCCACCGACAGGTAGGTGATGGTGAACGGCGCCTCGAGCTCAGACATGGCGTCCCTCGCGGTGGACCAGAGACGGTGCGATCTGGGCGGCGGCACCTTCATCGGGCTCGAGATTCAGCTCGAGGTACAGCAGGCGTCCGACGGTCTCGGCTTGGTGCTCGGCGGGGTCGTCGTAGTGGGAGCGTCCCAGTACTCGGCGGATCACTGCGGGGTTGATGGTCACGCGCCGGGGTTGATGGCCGAGCAGCAGATGCGCCAGTTCATGGCACTTGACCAGATTCTGGTGGGCGCAGCTGGTGTGCCGGGGGTAGAAGATGCGGTCTTCTGTCAGGTACTGCTCGTACTCACCCGACGGCTGACCCAACGGGACGTCCCGCTCGATGAACACCAGCCGGCGGCCGGTCCGGGCCTCGTACGCGGCGACCAGCTGGCTGAGGGTCGGGTGCGCAGGCAGTCCAAGGTTCTTCAGTAATCCCCTGACGCGGCGCCTCTCCGCCCGCATGCCCACGCCGATGCCCTCCCCCTCCGGCAATAGCCAAGATGTCACGAGTGGAGCGCTGCCGGGCTCGCTCACTGCCGACTTCCCCGCTGCTTCTTCGACTGGAAGCCGGCGGCCCGGCGGAGCTGGTCCACCAGAGCGCCGACGGTCTCCCGCATGTCCCGAGGCAGTCCGGCAACGCCCTCGGCTATGGCGCGGACCTGTTCGTCGCGGAGCAGCTGCGCATCGGCCTGCGTCGCACTGCCGGCGGTACGGTAGCTGCGGCTCACTGGTTCACCGCGGCGCTCCTTCTCGATGGCCTGCAGGTCCTCCTCGACGGCTTGCACATACGGGTCGTCATCCGGCAGGAAGAAGTACTCCACGCGCACGCCGTAGAGGTTCTGCGCCAGTATCACAGCCCGGTCTGCCCGAGGCACAGACCGGCCGTTGAGCAGATTGCTGACCTGGCTGACCGACAGGCCCACCTGATCCGCGATCTCCCGTTCCCGGTATGGCCGTCCCAGGTCCGCGGGGTAGAGCACCTGGTTCAGGCGGCGGAAGCGCTGCCCGAACCGCAGGGCAGCGTCGTGGTCCTCGCGCCGGTGACCGTCCGCCACTCCGTCCGGCTGATGTGACGACATGTCTGTGGATCTTAGGGGACCTCGGCCCGACGCGACCTGAGTCATCCGTAAAAAACTGAAAGACGCGAGGCAGATAGATAAATAAAACGGGATGAGATGGAACGAGATCTTCTGAATTTATTGACAGGCCCCGTGCGCTGGCAGAGGATCACTACTTGTGGCACACATCCGGTGCCGGGCCGTCCGCGGGGGAGTCGGCCCGCACCGGGACGACTCGGGCTGCCATCGGTCCGCGGCGCGATCCGGTCGGCGTTTCTCCTTGCGCGACAGCGATCACGCCGAGCGCCGGTACGTATAAGCGGCGCCAGCGGTCGACCGTCCTTGCGTGGCTGTCCACCCTGGAGAGCTACGACACCCCTCAAGCGCGTGGCCCTCAGTCCGTCGAAGCTCCCCGAGCCGCCGATCGTCGGCCAGGGAGGTGCCCACCGACGAGCCGGCCCCGCTCGGCCGGCTTGTCGAGGTGGACGCGGACGGCCGGTCCGTCACCGTGGTGGGCCACCTACGGATCGTGCGATGACGGCCCCGCCGTGGACGTGCTGGAAACGGGTGGCAGCGTGGTGCTGTCCGCATCTGTCGTCGGGACGAAGGACGGTCCCTGCACCGGCGAGCCGCGCGGCGAGAAGGTGACGGTGAAGCTGGACCGGCTCCTTGGCGACCGTGTGCTCCTGGACGCGTTCACAGGCCGACCGGTGCCGTATGGGGAGCGGAACGGGCCCTCGCCGAGCTGGAGCTGAACCACCGCAAAGCCAGGGGCCAGCTGGTCGAGGAAAGGACAGCCACGGCAGCTGTGGATCGGCCGACTGGCGAAAAGCGCCGCTGGGGTACGACGCCACCGAGCGGTGCTGGTCGTGCTGAGGCTCCCGGTCACAGCCCTCCATGTCACCCAAATGGGTTAACAAACGGCGCGTTCCCCGCGGGCGAGGGTCAGGGTGTCAGTGCAGGCTGCGGGCCTCAGCCCCGGTCGGAGGGGAAGACGCGGCATCGCGGGATGGACGGCGGCGAGAAGCAGGTACCGGAACAAGACGCGGACAGCGTATGCGGAGGTGGGAGGATTCATGCGGGACAAACCGCTGAGCAACATCGGCGCCCGGCTATTCCGCAAGCGCCGCGACGTCTCGTCGCAAGACTCACAAGAGCGGTCGATGCCGACCGAATACGGGCTCGACCCTACGCTGGTCAACGGCTTCGTCGATGGCACGCTGGACCCAGAGGGCGAGGCGACACTCGCTCATCAGGTAACGCGGATCATGCCGTTCCACTGGACCTTGCCCAACCCGATCGCAGAGAAGATGTCGCGGATCGTCGACCATCTTGGTGATCAGCGTGCTCTGCTCGCCTGGCTGGACCGCCACCCCGGCCGGCCACGGCTGGTGGCGCGACTGTACGTGCTCATCGGCTTGCTCGACCGGTTCAGTGCCGTGCCTGCGGTCGTGACCGCGTTGCGCGAATTGCGGGAGCGGACGCCCTACCCACCGGGTCTCGAGGAATACCTGGTCCCGGCCACCGATGATGAGACACTCGCCAGCCTCGCCTTCAAGATCGAGTCACTGCTCGCCGAGGATCGGAGCGACGATGCCGTTGAGCTCGCGGTAGCCACGATGGCGATGCTCCAGAAGGTGGCGCCGCGGGCCGCCGAACTCGACCCCGAGGTCCGCGACATGGGCGAGCTGATGGAGCAGATTCGGCAGGACATCCTCGCGGCGGCCGCCGACGACTGAGGCCCGCCACGCCCACGCCGCCAGGGCCGCGGCCGGGGATGGCGCAACGTTGTCATGGGCGGGTGCCGACCTCGGCGTGTGCGGTGTGGTCGAGTGTCCAGCGGTGCTCGAGCTCGTACCGGGAGCCGGCACGTCGCTCGACCACCACCTCGGCGGAAGCCCGTTCGCTGTTGGCGCAGGTGGCTGTCGCCCCGTCCGGATCGGTGTAGCTCAGCGTCACGCAGTCGTCGGGGTCCTGGCGTACCTCGATGCGCAGCCTGCGCCGCCCGACCCGGCCTTGCACCGACCATTCCGGCAAGCCGATCCGGGCTTTGAACAGCGGGGAGGCAAGCAGCGGATCGGTTGGCCAGTCCCGTCCGTCGACGCGCAGTTGCAACAGGGGCAGCGGCGGGAGCAACCGCATGCCGGGCCGACGGGCGACGGCGGCCACCACTTCCAGGACGTCCCGGCCGCCCAGATCGGCGTGCAGCCAGGCCCAGCGCCGGGCGTTGCCGTGTCCGGCGATACGGGCGACGGCACCCCTGGCTCCCGACAACTCCAAACGCTCCGGGCCGATTTCGAGGACACCGTGGAAGCTTGCGTCCGGTGCGGGCACGATCTGCGCGGCCGGCAGGACTCCCCGCTCCCAGGCCCAGCGAGGGAAGGTGTACAGGGGCGGGCCGTCCTCGTGAACGTCCAGCTGCCATCGGATCGGGCCGGCGCACCCCATCAGCCGGGTACGCGAGGCGCGCACGTCGGGAGTCGCAAAGTAGTCATCGCCCTGGTCAACCGGCTTGGATCCGGCCGTGAATCGCTCAGTCACCGGAGGTCTTCCGGGGATGAAGACCGAGACCCAGCCGTGTGCATGGGCAGGTGAGCCGTCCGGCGGGGTCACCACCTCATGGTGGATCCACACCCCGGTACCGGTCCGTGGGTCGGTCAAGGTCGCATACCAGACCTCCAACCTTCCCGGCCGGCCGCGCAGCCGCGGCGGGTAGAGGCGGGCAACGGCATCCTGGTCCTGACTCATCGTCCTTCTTTCAGTTCACCTTGCGCTGCATGCCTTTCCAGTACGGCTCCCGAAGCTTGAACTTCTGGACCTTCCCCGTGGCAGTCTGCGGGATCGCGGTGCGGAACTCCACAGAGGTCGGCGCCTTGTACCCGGCCAGGCGCTGCTTGCAGTGCGCGATGATCTCCGCTTCGGTGACCGTCGCGCCGTTGGCCGCGACCACCAGTGCCTTGATCGTCTCTCCCCATTTCTCGTCCGGCACACCGATCACCGCCACCGCGGCCACCCCCGGGTGCGAGAAGATGCAGTCCTCCACCTCGATGGAGGACACGTTCTCGCCGCCGGTGACGATGACGTCCTTCTTCCGGTCCGAGATCGTCAGGTGTCCCTCGTCGTCGATTGACCCGCCGTCGCCGGTGTGGAACCAGTTGTCCCGCAGCGCATCGGCGGTGGCCTCGGGGTTGTTCCAGTAACCGTCCATGATCACATTCGACTGGGCCAGCACCTCGCCGGAATCAGCAATACGCAGCCGCGTCCCCAGCGCGGGAACCCCGGCCCGGGACAGCTTGCGCGCGCGTTCCTCGGCGGGCCGGGCCTCGTCCGCCGGGCGGGAGCGGTTGAAGGTCAGCAGCGGGGAGGTCTCCGTCAGTCCGTAGATCTGCAGGAACTCCCAGCCCAGTTCGTCACCGATGCGAGCGATGGTCCGGCTGGGCGGTGGCGCACCGGCGCACACGACCCGCACCCGATCGCGGCCGGGAATCTCCCCTTCCCACCGCTGCGCCGCCTCGAGCACCGCGTTCCACACCGCCGGCGCGCCGCACATCAACGTCACCCCGTGCCGCTCGACGCGGCGGAGGATCTCGGCGCCGTCCACCTTGCGCAGCACGATCTGCTGGGCGCCGAGCCCGGCGAGGCCGAAGGGCATTCCCCATCCGTTGCAGTGGAACATCGGCAACGTGTGCAGATACACGTCGCGCTCCCAGGCGCGGGTGTGCATGGCGAGGGTGACCGCGTTGACCCAGATGTTGCGGTGGGTCAACTGCACGCCCTTGGGCCGAGCGGTGGTACCCGAGGTGTAGTTGATGGTGGCCGTCGCGTTCTCGTCCGGCGACGCCCATGGGACCGGCTCGGTGGCGAACCGCAGCAGTTCCGTCTCGGTTTGCTCGCCCAGCACGAACCGGTGCGCCACCTTGACGTCGGACAGCGCTGCTTCGAGTTCCGGATCGACGAGCAGCACGGACGCGCCGCTGTGCTCGACGATGTAGCCGACCTCGTGACGGTTCAGCCGGAAGTTCACCGGCACACAGATCCGGCCGCTGCTCGGCACCGCGTGCAGAAGTTCGAGCAGGCGTGCGGAGTTGTGGCTGACAACCGCCACACGTTCGCCCGCACTGATCCCCAGCGCATCCAGGCCTGCCTGCCAGGCGCGGACCCGGTTGGCGAGATCGCGATAGGTGAGCTGCCCGACAGTGTCCGCCGGTTGGCTGGGCTCGTCGACCACGGCCACACTTTCGGCGAAGCCGGTCTCGCCGCGCTCCAGGAAGTCCGTGACGCTGAATGGGACGTGCATTGCTCTACCTCCACAAGGATCGGCACGGCGTTGGTGCAAACGGCCTTGCAACACGGTAGCCCGGTGCAACCGCAACAACTTCCGTGGTTTTGCCGGACGTCCACATGCGTGGGGAATTCTTACGCACCGTCCGCTGAGCCCGGCGCCAGGACCAGCCCCCGGCTGCCGTCAACGCGGACGGGCCGGCCGTCGGTGAGCCTGTCCGTGCCGTCCGTTGTGCCCATCACGGCGGGGATGCCGTACTCGCGGGCGATGATCGCCGCGTGGGACGCCGCGCCTCCGCTGTCGACGGCGACCGCCGCCGCGCGCTGGAAGAGCGGAGTCCACGACGGGTGGGTGTAGGGCGCCACGAGCACGTCGCCCGGCAGCAGCCGGCCGAACTCGCGGGCGTCGCGGATGATCCGTGCCGGGCCGTCGGCGACGCCCGGGCTGCCCGGGGTTCCGCGGAGCAGGACGTCGCCGGGAACACGCCCCGGTGGGCCGGTGGCGCCGGCAGGACCGGCTGCCCTCAGAAGGCGGGGGTCCACCAGCGGGGTGTCCCCGAGGGCGGCCCGCTTCCGCTTGCGCCGCTCGACGATCGTGCGCAGTTCCTCGGAGGGCGGCCAGTCGCGTGCCAGCTCCTCGAGCCTGAGATGGAATACATCGTCCGCGGTATCGAGCGCGTCTGCGTCGGCCAGCCGGCGCCCGAACTCGAGCAGGATCCGCCGGACCACAGGGAGCGCCAGGGTCAGATAGAACCGGGTGTCCTCTCGGATCCGCACGAACCACGGGATCAGGTCCAGCGCCCGCACGGTGACGGACCGCAGCGGTGGCACCCGCATCAGGGGGTGTGCCAGGATCTCCTCCCGCACCACCTCATCCGCCGGGCGGCCGCGCTCGGCGGGCGGCTCGGCGGCAGCGAACCCCTTCAGCAGGCCGAGGACGACCTCCGGGGCCGCGCTCCACGTCGGCTGCGTGGCAAGGACCGGCGAGACGGTCTCCCGGTTCCCGTAACGGTCGAGGAAACTGCGTAGTTCGGCCTGGAAAGGATGGGATGCGAGCGCGTCCCACAGCTCGCCGGGCTCGTGCGAGGCGAAGATCTCCCGCAGTCGGGGATCGGAGCGGATCCGGGTGGCCAGCTCCTCCACGGCCCGGTTGACCTGAGCCGTCTTGATGTCGCCGGACGAGAACAAGGCCGCCATGCGATCCCTGCGGCCGAGCACGCACAACAGCAGATACACGTACGCGATGGCGGGCACGGTCCGCGGGAAGTACCGCAGGCGCAGTTCGAGCACCGGGTACATCAAGGAGAGCGCCTTGCGTACGGCGGCGTGCAAGTCGCCCCACCGGAGGCGGCCGAGATCCCGTCGCTCCAGGGCTCGCACCTGATCGATCCACCGGGCCAGGTCCGGATCGTCCTCCCAGGTCCGCGGGTCGTGGCGAACGGCGCGGCGGAGCAGCTTGGCGGGCAGCAGCAGCGCCTTCGGCGTGGGTATCGGCAGCCGTAGCGGGGCGAGCCGGACGGCCACCCCGTCCTCCTCGACGAAAGTCCACCACATTGGCGAGACCGAGAATCCGGAGAACCGCAGGAACTGGCGTCCCACGCCAAGCAACCCGCCGGTCCACGTGGTGACATCGAGCGGGTAGGGACGAATGGGGAAGAACTCCGGCACGAATACGGCGGCGGCGCGCTCCAGGGGGTTCGTCTTGGGCAGTGGCCCGGGCTCGGGCGGGAGGGCGGTGACGGGCCGCGACTGAAGGAGGTACGCCGTCCCGTCCGCCCACGCCCACTCGATGTCCTGCGGAGCGTTCCCGAAGTGCCGCTCAACCGCGACGCCGAGCCGTACGAGCTGCCGGAAGGCGGGGCGGGGCAGCGCGGGGCGGGGCGGTGCGCTGTGGCCGCGGGGCTGCGCCAGCTGTTCGGTCCCACCGCCGGGCCGGGGGCGTACGACCACTTCGCGGCGGCCCGGCCGCGCCTCCTTCAGCCGCGGCAGTCGGCTCCGCTTGCCAACGACGAAGTGGTCGGGCGTGGTCAGGCCGGAGACGACGGCCTCGCCGAGCCCGGCGGCGGCGTCGACCACGATCTCGTCGCGCGCCCCGGTCACCGGATTCGCCGTGAACATCACGCCCGCGTACGCGGCGGGCACCATGCGCTGCACCACGACCGCGACGCCCGGACCCCGGTCCCGTTCCTGATACCGGTCGGCTTGTCCGATGTGGTGCCGCTCGCGGTAGGAGACGGCGCGCTCGGTCCACAGCGATGCCCAGCAATGGCACACCGCGTCCAGCACCGCGATCTCACCCACGACGTTCAGTCGGCTCTCCAGCTGCCCCGCGAACGCCGCCCCGGGCAGGTCCTCCGCAGTCGCACTCGACCGCACCGCCACGGCGCCGGCGCCGAGCTCCCGGTAGGCGCGCCGCACGGCGTCGGCCACCTCGGCCGGGATCCCGGCCGCCTCGACCGCCCGGCGGACGGCCGAGCCATCCGGGGCCTCTCGCAGCAGCTCGGCGAGCCGATCACCCACTCCGCTGTGCTCCAGGGCCAGCTCGTAGGCGTCCGTGGTCACCACGAATCCGGGCGGTACGGGAAACCCTCCGCGCACCAGCTCACCGAGGTTCGCGCCCTTGCCCCCGGCCCGGCCGAGATCGCCGCGCCGGAAGGCACCGATCGGGGAGACGAACGGGGTCGCCGCCATGAGCTAATTCTACGCCTGCTGAATTCGAGAGGACCTGGCGGCGGATGGCGTGCCAGGCCCTGCGATGCCCCGCGCTGCGGGGCCGGACTCCGGTCACCACAGCTGCATGCGCCCAGCGAACTGCGCGGCCAGGCGCATGGCCGGAGTGCCGTGTCCGCGGAGGCCTGGCTCCGGATGGTGATCAGGGATCGGGTGGTGACCAGCTCACCGAGGTTCGCGCTTGGCCTCATGGGCGCCGACGACGCGTCCGTCGCTCATCTCGACGGCGCGGGCGATGGCGTCCTCATCCAAGGGGCGCAGCCACCTGAGGTCGGGGACTGCGGCGTCGATGCCGTAAACCGCGAGGCGGTCGGCTGCCTCCAGCGCCCGGTGCACCATCGGCCCCCCAGCTGATGACGGCCCCGTCGCCGCCGGTCCGCCGAAAGCGCGCGCCGCCAACCGATTATTGGTCGGTCGGCCGCGGTGGCCGTACCGGTGGTCGACGACGGCAGCTCCCTGCTCGACGAGGTGGTTCAGGTACCGACGGGTGACCACCGTGGAGATCCCCACCAGGTCCGCGACGGATTCCGCGGTGCGCGGCTCCTTCGCCGCTTCGCGCCAGTCCTCGAAGTCCGGGTGGGCGCTAGCTGCGCCCACGGGGCCGAGCGCCACTGCGCATATGTACAACGTGGACTAATCGCGCAGTAGGCGTATAGCCGGCACGGAACCGTCAGGATGTACGGAGACGGGACCGTTCCAACGTGGGGCCCAGGTATCGCGCGGCCAGGTGGACCGGCGCGCGTAGATTTCGCGACGGTACTGTTCCATGCGTCCCTCCTCAAGGTGGCCGAAGAGATCCTCGGCGACTCCGGAGAATGCCTCGACCCGCTTCCGGTTAAGTCGGAAGACGTGGTCCGTGCCGACCACCGCCTCAACGTGGGCGGAAGCCGATACGAGCTGAGTATGCGAGGCGGAGAGCCCACTGTGGTTGCCCTTGCACGCGATCGGGAACGACGCGAGAGGGCTCGCCGGGCCTCCATACCTCGGCGAAGAACTGCGGGCGGTACCGGTAGCGCCCGACCTCGGGCCGGAGTCCCTGCTGGTCAGGGCCCACCCTGCGCGCAGGGCCGTGTCGGCTGGCACGATCGAGACGAAGTGATCCGGATAGCGCCTGCTCAGGAGTCGTGTGGCGAGCGCCGGCGCGGCCGAGTTCTCCCGACTGAAGCGCCTTGTAGTAGTCCGCGGTCTCCCGGCCCTCGACTGAGAGGGCCATGAAGGAGTCCGAGTTCCCGGTCAGAGCCTGGTTGTACTTCAGGCAGCCCCAGTGTTCGGCGGCCTGGAGCGCCGAGCGCTGTTCCTGCGTCATCCGCTCCAGGCAGTGCAACCGACCCCAGGCCGCGGCGAGTTCACCGGTCACATGTTCCAGCCGGGCTTCGTGCTCGCTCAGGTCTCCTTCGAGCTTGCGCTGCAGACCGGGCGTGCGCTGCCTGTCCAGGAACTGCGAAGCCTTCGCCCACGCCCAAGCCCGCTCCGGGGATCCCAGCCGTTCCTCCCAATCGGGATCGCCGGCGCTGTCCACGAGGCGGCCTGCCAGCAGAGGGTGAGCGGCGCGTAGGACGCCCAGCAGCTCGGCGCACCGACGCGTGCGGTGCTCCCGCCGGTGCGCGGCGGCCAGTGCCTCCAGGGCCTCGGCATAAGCCTCCACGTCCTGATTGCGGAGAGCCTGCACAAGGGCCATGGACTCCGTAGATGGCTGCGCGCCATAGCCGGGATCGCAGTGTCTTGCCCGTAGCCAGGTGGGCCCGAAGCGCGGTGCCGGCGGTCGCCAACTGGCGGGCCTTCTGGGCGGTCAGGCCCTCGGGCACGGTCACCAGGCGCAGGCCCAGCGCGAGCGCGAGGAAAAGAACAGTGTCGCCATCGCTTCGAACGAAAGTTTTAGCGGATGGACGAAGACGTTCACCGATCCCCGGCTCTGCGCGGCCATCGTCGACCGGCTGACCTTCAACGGCGCCATCATCCAGACCGGCACCGAGTCCTACCGCCTCGCCCACACCAAGGCCCAAGCCGAACAAGCCCAGGCCAGCTGACCGGGCGCCACACGGGAAGAGCCGCCTGACAACCAGCCGAACCAGCGGCCGTCCAGAAGCCGCCATGACGCTGAACCTGCGACGCGGGTCAAGCCATGAGCAGGCGGAGGCCGAGATCTGCCGCGTCGAGGTCGGCGAGGTCGCTGTTGCGCCTGGCCCACCGGCCGGAGTCGAGGTCATCGCTGAGGCTTCGCACCGCCCGCTGCTCGGCCTCCGGCCCGACCCTCGTCCACACCGACATCGCACGGCGCACGTGATCCTCCAGATACACCCCCGGTCGGCGCCAGTACGCCTCGAACAGGCCGTCAGCGCAGTCCCACGGGATGGGCACCGCCTCAGCGGGCACCGATCGCGTCGGCCATCCCAGCAAGCGAGGGAAACTCTGCGAGGACGGTGGCCACCTAGGCCAGCACCTCCCGCAGCCGCTCCACGTCGCCCGCCGAATAGGCCCGGTACCCGGCCGCGGTCCGCGCCGACGGCCGAACGAGCCTGATCTCGTCATAGTGATGCAGCGTGCGGACGCTCACGCCAGCCAGCTCGGCCACGCGTCCCACAGTCCAGTGATCCCCCACGGCACTGACTATGCAGCCTGACGCCACGTGAGGGTCAAGAGCCTCACTCACGGCAGCAAGAGCCGAACGCGAAGCAGCGGTCCGAGGCGACTCCTGCAAGCCAGAGCGATGGTCTGGTTCAGAGAAGCCTGGAACCGGAAGGAGTGGCCCCGCAGCGCCCGAGTGACATCAAAAGTCACTGACATTGATCACGATGCCCGTTCCAGAATGACTCCCGAAGTCGCTCCGAAATGACTCCCTCGGAAACTGACGCAGCCACAGGTGCTGTCGGCCGGATCGTGGACACTGCGGTGGATGAGCCCAGGGTGCTTGGTCCCACGGCCGAACCTATGTGGGGCACAGCACCTGGTGGGCTGGAGGCGGGGTCACAGGCTGGTGATGGGTTGCCCGGTAAGCGCTTGGGCAATCTGCCAGAGCTGACCGCCGCGGGACGCCTTGACGAGCACAACGTCATCTGGGCAGAGGATGGATTCGAGGTAGGCGGCAGCGGTCTCGTTGTCGCGAACAATGCCAATCTCGGGAACCCCCGCTGCTCCTGCCGCGAGGGCGAGCTGCTTAGCGAGGTCCCCGCCGACCGCCAAGACGAGATCGACGCCGACTTCCGCCGCGAAGCGCCCGATCTCGCGGTGGGCTTCAACGGATTCGTCGCCCAGCTCCAGCATCTCTCCGAGTACGGCGATCCTCCGGCCGCCTACGGCCTCGGTCGTCTCGCCGACTGCCTCGGTCATCAAGACTCTCCGTTGTGAATCAGGGGCGCGAAGGTGATCGCGCGGCCGGTGTAGGAAGGTGACAAGCGGCTGAGGGGGACGCGATCATGCGTCTGGCCCCAGGCTGACGGGTCTCGGATGAAGATCGTCGGCTCGGGGCCGTCCTCGTAGCCGCGAAGGATGACGAGGTGGCCGCCTGAACGGCCGTCATCGGGGAACTGCTCGGTCACGGACACGATGAGCGGGGCGTCATCGAGGCGGCCGAGCAGTTCTTCGACGGGAACGGGCTCTGCGAGAGAAGGCACTCCCAGGTGGGTCGCCAGGCTCGCGATCCCCACGTGAAGTGCTCCACGCGGGGTCAGAACCTCATGCTTGACCGCGAGTTTCAGGAGTTCCGTCACCGTGGGCGCCTGGTGCCCGTAGGCGAGCAGGATCATTCTCAGCGATGCCAGGCCGCACGCCCGGTTGGACCATTCGATCCTGTCTCCTAGTGCCCAGCCCCCGTGTAGATCCCACTCGGCGGGGGTGATGAGCTGACGGCACATGGGGACTTCGTGGACGCGCGGCACAGCGGCAGGCTCCTACGGGGAGACGGCAGCCTCCCGCGTCAGTGTGGTGCTGGAGAACGCGGGAGTGGGCAGGGGGACATCGTACGGCGGGCGGGTCAGGGCCTCGTGCAGCATGGCCAATACGACGTCCGTGTGCGTGAGTCCGACCATTGCCGCCCCCACCGCGAAGTTGCTGTCACGGGACATGCCCGGTGTGCTGTTGACCTCCAGCACGTACGGCCCGCCGTCCTCGGTGAGGATGAAGTCGATACGGGCTGAACCGCGCAGCCCGATCCCGTCCCACAGCGTCCGGACGTCCCCCGTGATCTTGTCCAGCACATCGGCCGCCAGCTCGGCGGCGCGCACGGTTACGGTTCCCCTGGAGTCCACGTCGAGCTTCGTGTCGGCGTCATAGAACTCGGCATCGGTGGCTTCGGTGGCCAGCGGCGGAAAGACGATGACGGAGCCGCCCGGAAGCTCCAGCAGCCCCACGGTCAGCGGCGCGCCGCTGACGTAGTCCTCTACGAGCACGCCCGCGCCCTCGTCGCCGGCAGCGTCTGCCAGGGCGCCGGGCAGCTCGGCCGGGTCGTGTACGAGGCTCATGCCCACGCTGGACCCGCCGAAGGGCGGCTTGACCATCACGGGGGCCCGTTCCAGGTCGCCGGGCCGCCGGTCCAGACCTGCCAGCCAGGCGTAGGGACGCCAAGGGTCAGCATCATCCGCTTGCACAGGATCTTGTCGGCGGCCACCGCGGATGCCCCGACTCCGCTGCCGCAGTAGGGCACGCGAAGGTAGTCGAGCAGGCCCTGCAACCGGCCGTCCTCACCGTACGGCCCGTGGAGGTTCGAGAGAGCCACTTCGTACCCGACCAGGTCCATGATGAAGTCCGGTTCGCACGGGTCCAGCACCTGCCAGCGGGCGCCGATCTCCTCCAGCGCCTCGGCCAGGGCAGTGACGGATCGCTGTTCGACGGGGCACTTCGAGTGGTAGAGCCTGTCCTCGGCGGACACCGGCCCGTAGATCAGGGCGACGCCGAGGCCCTGGCGGCTCTGCCCCCATGTACGCAGCTCCTCGGCGGCCTTCTGCATCGCGAGGTGCGAGCTGGGGCTGAGGAAGAGAGTCATGCGAGTACCCCTTCGAAGGTGTTGGTGACCGGACCGCCGACCCACTGAGTTCGGTTCGGCCGGGCGTCGTGTGGCCGGACCATGAGCGGCTCCCCGGCGCGGTTGTGGACGGTGACGGCGCGTTGTGCGACCAGTCCGCGCATGGTCGCGACGATGACGGCTGCGACTGCCCCGCTTCCGCACGACAGGGTTTCCGCCTCGACGCCGCGTTCGTAGGTGCGGATCTTCAGCGCCTGGCTGCCGGCGGATTGAACGAAGTTGACGTTCGTGCCCAGCGGGGCCAGGTCGGGATGGTGACGGACTATGCGACCGACCACTACCGCGTCGATGGCGTCCACGTCGTCCACGATGGCTACGACGTGCTCCGTGCCGGTGTAGGCGCTGTCGAACCAGGTCGGCCTGCCGTTGATGACCGTCTGCAAGCGCCGGGGGAGGATTTCGCCCACCTCGGCCGTGACCCACACGGAGTCGTCCGACACGATCGCCTCGTGCACTACTCCGGCCATGTGGAGACTCATCTGCTGAAAGCCGTGATCGCGGCGAGCGGCCCAGGCGGAGCATCGCAGGGCATTGCCGCACATCGTTGCGATCGACCCGTCCGCGTTTAAGCAGGTGACGTCGAGGACGGCGGGGTCCTCACTGACCAATCGACTGATGACCAGCCCATCCGCGCCTATGCCGGTACGCCTGGTGCACAGGCGCTCGGCCTCCTTGGGCCAGTTCTTGTCGTCGTCCGGTTCGAGGCCGGAGAGCAGGACGAAGTCGTTTCCTGTGCCGTGGATTTTGCGAAAGCGCATGACAGTGCTCCTTGCGTGTTGAGGTGAGAAGGATGGTGCGGTGTCCGAGCGGGCTGCGATCAGCGGCGTTCGAGGGGCCGGTAGGTGGTCCGGGCCTCTCGCATGATCAGCGGGGTGGGTCCGGCGAAGTGCAGAACGCGGTGGGCCGAAGTGCCGGCGGACCTCATGTCCTGGATCCGCTGATACTGGCCGTCGAGGAGGAGGAAGTCGCCAATGCGGACATCGGTGGGCGGCCTGGTGGCCCCTACCGTGCCGACAGGCGGAGGAGGCACGGAGGGCTGCTCCTTGGTCCTGCGCTCGTACATTCAGCCTCTCCAGATGCCCAGCAGGAGGGAGCCGCCAATTGCGACGAGGCTTACTACGTAGGCGAGTTGCTGGTTTCGAGGACTCATCGGGTTCCGATCAGGTGGGGAGATAGCGGATGCCAACCTGGAGGCGAGGGCCGTACCTGTGCTGCCCTGACCTGGTCACGTCGACCAGGAAGGGGCTCTCGGCGCCGGGCTGCGTCCATACATCCCGAATGCCGACCGCCTCGGCCAGCAGGCGGGGCGCCGCCTCGCTAAGGGATTCGTCCTTGGCTTCCGGCTCAGCCTCCGCAAGCGCGTAGCCTCCCTCGTGCCGCAGGCAAAAGGACATCCAGGAGATGCTCGGCCACTCCTCGATCACCATCACGGCCGATACGTACACGAGCCTGCTGCCCGAGGCCGACCTCGCCATTGCTGAGGCCGCAGCCCGGCTCGTACCGCGCGCTCGCGCCACATCCGAGAACACCACCCCCGATGCGGAGCCCGAGCCCGACGAGGCGGAAGAGTCCGTGCTGGATGCTGCTGGTCCGTCCGGAGAAATATCGGGGTCTGGCGATCCGTCCGCTAACGCACCGCTCACGCAAACGGCCCCGGACGGGAGTCCGAGGCCGAATAGAGCGCCTCCCTGGGGGAGAAACCCCAGGTCAGAGCAGTAACGCGTGGTGCCCCCGGCAGGATTCGAACCTGCGACACCCGCTTTAGGAGTTCGATCAATGGATGGCCTCGGCTGCATGGCCTGCCCCCGTCGGCACCTCTTCCTTCAGGAGCTCGATACATGCGCGGGCGGCCGCGAAGGCTTCAGCGCGGTGGGGCCGACGCCGCGAGGACGACGGCCGGTTCCCCGATCTCGAGACGGCCCGTGCGATGGACGACAGCGGCGCGGACGCCGGGGGCGGTGGCCTCGCACCGGCGGATGATGTCCGCAAGGATCCTCAACGCCAGGCTCGGATACGCCTCATACTCCAGGCGGATCACCTCCTTGCCGTTGTTGTGGTCGCGCACCGTGCCGATGAAGATGACGGTTCCGCCCTGTCCCGGTCCCGTCCCCGCGGCCAAGACCTCGTCCACGCTCAGCGGCCGCCGGTCAGACGGCAGTACGGCTCGGGATCCGGCGGTACGCGGGATTCGGCTGTCGCCCTGAAGACGACGGTGCCCGCCGCCGTGGCGACGACCGCCATCACGGCCGCGAACGCGGTGAGAGCGACCGGCTCGGGAACGAACCACGTCGCTGCTCCAAGGCCCACGACAGGCAGCGTGATGCCGAGATAGGCCGCCAAAAAGACACCGGAGAGCACATCCGCGCGGTGTCCGGCCGGGGCGCTGTCCGCCACGGTCTCGACCGCCGCGGCGAAGACCAATCCCGCTCCCGCGCCGCCGACCAGCGCACCGGCCAGGAACAGCCCCGGCCCCGCGGACCACACGGCGACAACCACCAGTCCCAGCCCGGCGGCCAGCGCGGCGAACCCGGTTGCCAGCGTGCGGCTCGCGGTCGCATCGCGCACCACGGCCTGAGCGACGGCGGCGGCGCCGAGCGCCGTCGTGGTGACCACCCCACCGGCGGTGTGGGATGGCATGTGCAAGGAGTGGAGGACGAATGACGGTCCCAGTGCGGCGAACAGTCCGAACACGGCGAACGCGACGAATGCCGAGACGGCCATGGCGAGGAAGCGACCACGCCGGATGGCGGGAAGCGTGATGCGCCGCACCCGGTACGGCGGACGGGGCTCGGGTACGTCGACCGTCTCGGGAACGCGGCTCAGCAGTCCGGCCACCGACACCAGCAGCACGAGGTAGACCCAGTACGGCAGTTCCAGCGGCCGGGGGGCGAGATCGGCGAGTGGCCCGGCGACGAGAGGACCGAGGGCAAGGCCACCGAGATTCGCTGCGATCGCAACCACGTCCGTCCGCCGCGTGCTGCTCCCGGGCCTTGCGGCCTGGTGCAGCTCGGCCAGATACGCGGTGGCCGTGGAGGTGATCAGGCCGACCGACACTCCGGTGAGGACCCGCGCGAGAAGCAGTCCGGGCAGTGCGGACCAGAACAGGAACACCAGATCCGCGACGACGCCTACGAGCACGGCGGGCAACAGCACCCGGCGCCGGCCGACCACGTCCGAGAAGTGGCCCAGCAGAAACAGGCTGAGCAGTACGCCCACCGCGTACGCGGCGAACACCACGGTCACCGTCGCCGCGGAGAAGTGGTCCCGGGCCTGGTAGAGCACGTACAGCGGGGTGGGCAGGGTGCCGAAGGACATCACGATCAGAAAGCCGCACGCCACGTACCAGAAGCCGCGGTCGTACGCGCGCCGTTCGGCGGACTCGGTCTTCGCGTTCATCCCCGTTCCCCTCACCCGCCGATGGCGCTCATCGTGCGCACCGGCTGGGTGAAGCCGGGGCCGTCGATGCCGTGCCCGGTTGCCTTGGCCCATGCCGAGCCCCGCCACAGACCGGCCAGGGTCTCCTCATCGGCCCCGGCTCGCAGGGGCCCGCGCAGATCGGTCTCCTCCTGGCTGAACAGGCAATTGCGTATCTGCCCGTCGGCGGTCAGGCGGGTGCGGTCGCACGCGGCGCAGAACGGCTTGGTGACCGAGGCAATGACGCCGACCGTTGCCGGGCCGCCGTCCACCAGTAGGCGTTCTGCGGGCGCCGACCCCCGCTCTTCGGAGTCCGGGGTCAAGGTGAAGGCGGCGGCGAGGGCATCGACGATCTCGTCCGCGCCGACCATCTGCGACCGCTGCCAGCCGTGTTGGGCGTCCAGGGGCATCTGCTCGATGAAGCGCAGCTCGTAACCGTGGTCGAGACAGAAGCGCAGCAGCGGCACCGCCTCGTCGTCGTTCACGCCACGCAGCAACACCGCGTTGACCTTCACCGGCTCCAGACCGAGGGCCTTTGCGGCGGCCAGCCCGGCCAGGACGTCGTCGAACCGGTCCCTCCGGCTGATCGTGCGGTACCGGTCGGCGCGCACGGTGTCGAGCGATACGTTGACGCGGTCCAGCCCCGCCTCGGCGAGCGCGTCGATCCGCGCGGCCAGCCCGACCCCGTTCGTGGTCAGGGAGATCCGGGGCCGTGGCGACAGCGCCGCGGTGGCGGCGACGATCTCCTCCAGCCCCCGGCGCAGCAGTGGCTCACCGCCGGTGAACCGCACCTCGGTGACGCCGAGCCTGCGTACGGCGATCCCGATCAGTGTGGCCACCTCGCCGTCGTCGAGCAGGTCGGGCCGGGGCATCCATTCCAGGCCTTCCTCAGGCATGCAGTAGGTGCAGCGCAGATTGCAGCGATCGGTCAGCGAAACCCGTAGGTCCGTGGCCGTACGGCCGAAGCGGTCGACCAGCAGCGGGGTGTCCGGGCGGCCCGCGAGGTCGGGGGCCCGCCTCGTACGGGGCATGCCGAGGTCAATCGGCGGCGTGGGCTGGGACATGGGAGACAGCCTTCCGTCGCGACGCGTGCCGGCCGGAGATCGCCCGGCACAGGTTCTCGAGGCTTGCGAGGTTGTGACCGGGCAGGAAGATGTCGATGTGGGGCAGGGCGGCTGCCATGCCCCGGGCCAGCGGCCGGTACCGCGGGTCGCCCTTGAGGGGGTTGAGCCAGATGATGCGGTGAGCCCGGCGCGACAGATTGCGCATCGCCTCGCCCAGCGTCGCCGGATCGTCCCGGTCGAGGCCGTCGGAACACACCACGATCAGCGCACCCCGCACCGAGGAGTGCCCGCCGTAGCGCTCGATGAGCTCGCGCATCGAGGTGCCGAGCAGGGTGCCGCCATCCCAGTCGTCGACGACGCCACCGATGTGACGCAGCGCGGCGTCCACCGAAACCTTGCGCAGTGCATCGGTGACGCGGGTCAGATGCACCCCGCAGGTGAACACCTCCACGCTGTGTCCCGCGTGCATCAGCGCATGCCCGAAGCGCAGCAGCGCCTTGGCGTACGGTGCCATGGAGCCGGACACGTCGATCACCAGGGTCAGCGGACGCTCCCGGAAGCGCTGCCGTCGGCGGGGCAGCCGCATCGGCTCGCCATCGGTCCGCAGCGATCCGCGCAGCAGCCCCCGGACGTGCAGATACCGCCCCGCAGCCGCCGGCTGCTGCCGCCTGCTGCGCCGCCGGGGGAGGTCCGGGCGCAGCCGGCGGATCAGCGCGGCGGCCCGGCGCCGCTCCTCGGCTGTCATCGCACCGAAGGACTTCTCCTTCAGCAGCTGCACCTCGCTGGGGACCAGCCGGGCATGGTCGGCCTGCTCGTCCTCGGCGTCGGCGGCCCGCGGAGTCGGCGTGCCGGGCGCGGCGTCCTCCCGCTCGCGGACGCTCACCGGGACCGCCTTCGGCGCCGGCGGCCCCTCCTGCGGATCGGTCGGCGAGCCTCCGAAGAAGTCGGCGAACGCACGGTCGTACACCGGGTAGTGGTGCCGCTGGTTGACCAGCACCGCGCGACCGGCCCAGTACATCTGCCGCAGGCCGGAGGAGCCTGCGGAGTCCGCGCCCACCAGGTGCAGCGCCGAGTAGAACGCCACAGTCTGCTCGGGCCCGGGCTGCAGGCCGCGGTCCCTGAGCAGTGCGACGAACTCCACGCATGCGCGGCCGGTCACTTCGGCCGGGGAGGCTGCGGACGCCGTCATGGTGCCGTCGGTACGACGTCGGCGATCTTCTCCCGCACCACCTGCTGGTCGTCCACGTCCTTCACCAGGGCGCTCAGGGTGGCGACGGCGGTCTCCGGCGACAGCGTGGAAACGCCCAGCATGTTCAGGGCGCCCGCCCAGTCGATGCTCTCTCCCACTCCCGGCGGGTTGCCGAGGCCGAGCCCGCGGACCCGCCGTACGGTCGCGGCGACTTCCCTGGCGAGTGTCTCCGGGACCTCCGGTGCGCGCAGCCGCAGGATCTGGAACTCGCGCTCGATGTCCGGGTGCTCCACCCAGTAGTAGAGGCAGCGGCGGCGCAGCGCGTTGTGCAGATCCCTGGTGCGGTTGGAGGTGAGGACGACCAGCGGGCGCGAGGCGGCCTCGATCCGGCCCACTTCGGGGATGGTGACCGCGAAGTCCGACAGCAGTTCCAGCAGGAATGCCTCGAACTCATCGTCCGCACGATCGAGTTCATCGATCAGCAGCACGGCGCGGTCGCCCTTCTCCAAGGCCTGAAGGAGCGGGCGGGTGAGCAGATAGTCCCGGGTGAAGACGTTCTCCGCCCCGCTGTCGCCGGCGCCTCGGACGGCGAGCAGCTGGCGCCCGTAGTGCCAGTCGTACAGGGCCTGGCTGGTGTCGATGCCCTCGTAGCACTGCAGGCGGATCAGCTCGCGGTCCAGCAGTCCGGCCAGCGCCTTGGCGATCTCGGTCTTGCCGACGCCGTTCTCGCCCTCGAGCAGCAGCGGGCGTTCCAGGCCGAGGGCCAGGTACGCGGCCGTGGCGAGTCCGTCGTCGGCGAGGTAACGGAACTGCCCGAGCCGCTCCTTGACCTCGGCGACCGAGGAGATGCCGTTACGGCCGCCGGACGTCGTCGGTGCGAGGTCAGTTGTCACGTTGTGCTCCCGCGGGCCGGCGCAGCTTTCCGAACTGCCGGAGAACGGCGCGCACGAGCAGTCCCATCAGCAGCCGGAACCCGGCGACCGCCTCGGCCTCCCGGGGCGCGGGCTGGGCTGCCGGCCGCGCCGCGGCGGGAGCAGCCCCCACGGGGGCCGCCTCACCCCACTCCCCGCTCGGCTCCTGCCCCAGCTCCGGGACCGGCTGCGACTCCTGCAGGCGGGACTGCAGCGAGTCGGCGAACTTCTTGGTCATCTGCTCGGAGACGTCCTGCATCATGCCGCGGCCGAACTGGGCTATCTGGCCGCTCACCTTGAGGTCGGTGGACACCGACACCGATGTGGTGTCCGGCTGCGGGCCGGGCTCGACCACGACGTGGATGTCGGCCGACGCGTTGCCTCGGCCGCGCTGGTCCTTGCCCGTACCGCGCAGCATCATCCGGCGCTCGGCGTCGTCGCGCTCGACCATCTCGACCGTGCCCTGGAACGCCATCGCCACCGGACCGAACTTGAGCTTCAGCCGGCCGCGCCAGTTCTTGTCGTCGATGGTCTCGACGAGCTCCGCCCCCGGCATGCAGGGAACGATGTTCTCGACGTCGAGGAAGTAGTCCCAGGCCTTCTCGACCGGGGAGGACACCACAAAGGAGTTCTGGAGTTGCACGGTGTGTTCCTATCGATGGACTTCAGGTATCGGGCTCGTTCAGCCAGTGGGCTCTGCAGCGAGATCCAGCGCATACGGGCGGCTGATGGTCTCCTGGCCGGCACGTCCGCGGCTGGCGGCCAGGACTTCGGCGACGATCGAGATGGCGATCTCGTCCGGTCCCTGCGCGCCGAGGTCCAGCCCGGCGGGGCCGTGGAGCCGCAGCTCGTCCAGCTCGGTCGGCAGCACTCCGTTGCGGCTGAGGTCGTCGAGCAGCCGTTGCAGCCGCCGGCGAGGCCCAAGGACCCCGATGTATCTGGCGGCGGTGCCGAGAGCCGCGCCCAGGTAGTCGCGGTCCCGCAGAAAGTTATGGCTCATCACGACGACATAGGTGTTGCTGTCCACCGGCAGCTCACGGACCGTGCCCGCAGCGCTGAGGACCAACCTGGTCCCCGGCGGGAAGCGGTCGGGGTCCAGCACGAGACGCCGGTCGTCGACCACGACGACGTCCCAGCCGAGCTCCGCTGCGCGGCGGGTCACCGGCACCGCGTCGACGCCCGCACCGCACACCACGAGCCGCGGCGGCGGATCAAGGACCTCGACGAACGCCCGCTCCTCGCCCGCTGCGGAGGGCAGCGTCACCAGGCCGCTGCGGCCTGCGGCGAGCGCGGACCGGACCGCGCTCGGCGGGGGCCCGGCGTCGGCCCCGCCGGTCGGCTCCGCGGAGCCGACCTGCCACCAGCGCCGGCCGATGGCTGCGCCCGAGATGAGCGTCAGCACGGTGGTCCTGCGGCGGGCTGACACCGCTTCGGCGAGTACGAGTCCCGCGGCCCGGGCGGACCCGGCCGGTTCGACGAGGATGTCGAGCACGCCGTTGCATCCCATGCCCCAGCCGAGGACGGCCTCCTCGTCGGCGGTGAGGTCGAACGTCACCATCCGGGCGGCCCCGGTCCGTTCGACCTCACGGGCTGCCTCGACGATTTCGGCGTCGAGGCAGCCGCCGGTGAGGTTGCCGGCCGTACTGCCGTCCTCGCGTATCAGCAGCCGGGCTCCGGGCCGGCGGTAGGACGAGCCGCGAACGGCGACCAGCGTGGCGAGGGCGACAGGGCGGGGGCGTCCCACGCGGTCCTCGGGCCGGAGCCGGTCCTCAGGCCGGAGCTCGCGGTCCTCGGGCCGGAGCTCTCCGAGGACCGCGAGCAGCTCCGCGGCGGTGGCGGACATCAGACAGACCCTGCCGCAGCGCGCCCCGCCTGCACTGCCGCCACGATCTCCGAGGGCTTGACCGGGAGCTCCCGGACCCGCATCCCGAAGTCCCGTAGCGCGTCGTCGATGGCCGCCGAGACGACCGACGGGGTCACCATGCGGCCGCCCTCACCGCCGCCCTTGATGCCGTACTCGGTGAACGGTGACGGGGTCTCGACGTGCGCCATGCGGAACGCCGGAACCTCGTTGGCCGTGGGAACCAGATAGTCCATGAACGTCGAGGACTTGAACTGCCCGTCCTCGTCGTAGGCCAGCTCCTCGTACAGCGTGGACCCGAGCCCCTGCGCGGCGCCGCCGGTGACGTGGCCGCCCAGGCTCTTGGGGTTTACGATCGTCCCGGCGTCATGCACCGCCACGTAGTCGAGGAAGGACAGGATCCCGGTGTCGGGGTCGACCTCCAGAACCGCGATATGGCAGGCGTGGCCCATGATCGGGTAGAAGACGCCCAGGTCCGAGCGGTCCGGTGACGGGAGCGTCGTGTACGGGTGGTCGTAGGTGTAGGACTCCTCCAGCCCGCTGGTCATGCCCTCGGGCAGGTTGAGCGCGAAGAAGTAGGCGGTTCCCGCCAGTTCGGCCAGCGTCAGTCCCCGCTCCGGTGCGCCCTTGACCTGCACGCGTGCGTCGACGAGCTCGAGGTCCTCCGCGGCCACCTCGAGGGTGTGCGCGGCGATGTCGATGAGCTTCTTCTGCAGTTTGCGCGCCGCGCCCCTGACGGCACCGGCCAGCATGACGGTGTAGCGGCTGCCGCCCGGGCCGGTGCCCGGCAGCGCGTGAGCGGAGTCGGCGTACCGGACGTTCACGCTCTCCGGCGCGATGCCGAACTCCTCGGCCAGCACGGTGGCGCCCACCGTCTCGGGGCTGTTGCCCCACATCGACTGGCAGTGCAGCAGCAGCTGGAACTCGCCGGTGGGGTCGATCGTCACCGTCGCGCTCTCGGGGCTCGAGGTGAGAGGGAACGCCGGGTTGTCCATCAGCGCCCAGAACTCGGTGGCGCTGAACACGCTGCGCTCCTGGGTGGTGGCCAGGCCGATGCCGATGTAGCGGCCCTCCTCCTCCCGCAGCCGCTTCTGCTCGGCACGCCACTTGTCCAGGTCGATCATCGACAGGGCTTTGTCCAGCACTTCCGGGTAGTTGCCACTGTCGTAGACGTTGCCGCCGGGGATCTTGTACGGGAACTGGTCGGGCTGGATGAAGTTGCGGCGGCGGATCTCCTCCGGGGCGAGCCCCAGCCGCTGCGCCGCCTTGTCGATCAGCCGCTCCAGCACCCAGTTGTGCACCTCGGAGCCGAAGCCACGGTACGCGCCCTGCTGGCACTTGTTCGTGAGCACCGCACGCAGGTGGTACTTCACGTCGCGGAACTTGTACGGGCCGACGATCTGGGAGAAGGCGTTGCCGTGGGTGCCGACTCCGAACTGCATGTAGGCGCCGTAGTCGTCGACGACGTCGATGTCGAGTCCGACGATCGTCCCGTCGCCGCGGAAGCCCATGCGGGCGTCGTAGTAGCGGTCGGACGCGTGGTGATCGGAGTTCATCAGGTGGTCGATCCGGTCCTCGATGTACGAGACCGGGCGGCCCACCTGCAGGGCCAGGAAGCCGGCGAGGGTGGGCACCTTGTGCGCGGTGAACTTGCTGCCGAAGCTGCCGCCGGCGGGGACCGGCTTCATCGTCAGCTTGTTGGACGGCAGCTTCAGTGCCGCTGCGATCAGGAAGGAGAAGTAGCTGAAGTTGAGCGAGTTGCAGTAGATCTCCAGCACACCGTTGAGCCCTGGCTGGGCCACCGCGCCCGAAGTCTCCATCGGCATACCCGCGGAGCGGCCCCAGTGGAGGCTGTCTTCCACCACGAAGTCGGCCTGGGAGAACGCGGCGTTCACATCGCCGAACTCAAAGGTCCGCTCGTAGCCGATGTTGCTGCCGTGCTCCTCGTGCAGCAGGGCGGACCCGGGCTCCATGGCCGCCATCGGGTCGGTGACCGGCGGGAGGTCCTCGAAGTCGACCTCCAGCAGCTCCACGGCGTCCTCGGCGATGTACCGGCTCTCCGCGATGACCGCCGCGACGGCCTCGCCGACGTAGCGGACCTTGTCCACCGCCAGCGGATACTGTGCGACGGTGGCCGGGCCGAAGTTCATGCAGGGGTTCATCTTCGCCTTGCAGTCCTCGCCCGTGACCACGGCGACGACTCCCGGCAGCTTCAGCGCCTCGGTGGCGTCGATGGACCGGATCCGCGCGTGCGGCACGGGGCTGCGCAGGATCGCTGCGTGCAGCATCCCCGGGATTTTGAGGTCCGCGATGTACCCGCCGCGGCCGACCAGCAGCCGCGGGTCCTCGACCCGCTTGCGGTCCGCGCCGAGGTACTTGTAGCCGGGCTTGTCCATGGTGTTCGTGTGCTCCGCAGCCATCAGTGGCGACCTCCCGTGCTGTCGTCGGCCGCCGCCGCGCAGCAGCCGGCCCCGGCCGCACCGCAGCGGAGCTTGGCACTGGCGGACTGGACCGCGTTGACGATGTTCTGGTAGCCGGTGCAGCGGCACAGGATCCCGGAGATCTCGTGGCGCACCTCGGCATCGGTCAGCTCACGACCGGTCTCGATGATCTCCTTGGTGCGCAGCACCATCGCGGGCGTGCAGAAGCCGCACTGCAGCCCCTGTTCCTCGGCGAAGGCCTCCTGGATGGGGTGCAGCTCCGCCGGGTTGCCGGACAGGCTTTCGACGGTCTCGATGGCGTGCCCGTCGGCCTGGACGGCGAGCATCAGGCAGGAGCGCACCGAGTGGCCGTCGAGGAGGATGGTGCAGCATCCGCACACGCCGTGTTCGCAGCCGAGATGGACACTGACCAGGTCGAGTTCGTCGCGCAGGAAGTCGGCGAGCGTGGTGCGCGTGGAGACCTCGCGCGTCACGCCCCGGCCGTTGATGCGCACGGTCACGGTCCGGCGGTCGGTGCGGTACTTGCTGCCGGTGGAAGTCGTCACTGCTGGTTGCTCCTCTCGTGAGCGCGGGCCACGGCCGCGGTGATCGCTCGCTGCACCACGACGGTGGCCAGGTGCCGGCGGTACGCGCGCGTGGCGTGCATGTCGTCTCCCGAGGTGACCGAGGGCACGATCTCCTGGGCAGCCTTGGCGATGTTCTCCTTGGTCGGCAGCTCGCCGGTCAGCGCCTGCTCGACCTCGGTGGCGCGCACGGGGGTGTCCGAGATGCTGGCGGCGCTGACGGAGAGGGAGGCGAAGCGGCCGTCCTCGCCGAGGTTCACCACCGCGGCGGCACCGGCGAGCGCGAAGTCGCCCTCCCGCCTGGCGACCTCGACGAACCCGTGGCCGGCGGTCCACGGCATGACCGGATAGCGGACCGCCACGAGGACCTCCTCCGGCTCCAGGGCGGTGGTCATCCAGCCCTGGAAAAAGTCCTGGGCGGCGATGGTGCGGGAGCCCGACGGGCCCTGTACGACCACCGTCGCGTCGAGCGCCACCGCCGTGCAGGGCAGTTCGGCGGCGGAGTCGGCGTGCGCGATGCTGCCCCCCACCGTGCCGCGGTGGCGGTTCTCGATGTGGCCGATGAACTTGACGGCCTGGGGCAGCAGTGGGACCAGCTCTTGGACGAGAGGGTGGTTCTCCAGCTCGTACTGCCGGACCCCTGCGCCGATCTCCAGGGCGTCGGACCAGCGCTCGATCTTCTGCAGCTCACCGATCTTGTTGATGTCGATCAGCGCTTCCGGCCTGGCGAGCCGGATGTTCAGCATGGGGAGAAGGCTCTGTCCTCCGGCGAGGACGAGGGAGTCGATGCCGTACTCGTTCTTGAGGGTGACGGCTTCATCGACGGATTCGGGATCGCAGTACGTGAATGTGGGCGGCTTCATTGCCTGTCCTTCGGTGCGGCTCCTGAGGAAGGGCGAGTGACCGGGGCCCGGGCCGAGGTCGGCAGGGGGTGCGGTTACCCCGAGATTACGTCGCGCCATCCAGGAGGTGACTGTGCTGATCCACAGGCTGTGGCACGGATCATGTGTTCTCAACCATGGGACGCGCGGTCCTGGGCGGGGTCCGAGCTGTGCGCCGGAGCGTATGGGTGGTGGTCGAGATTGACGACGATGGCGTCCTGTGTACTGCGCGCGACGATCATGCGCACCGGCTCGGTGTCGCTGCCGTTCTCCTCCCAGTGCACCGCGCCCGGCGGGATGAACACGAAGTCCCCGGCATGCGCCTCGCGGGCCTGGTCCAGCCGGTCGCCGACCCACCAGCGGCCGATGCCGCTGAGCACGTACAGGGCCGTCTCGGACTCGCCGTGATGGTGGACGCCCGTCTTCGCGCCCGCCGGGAGGACGGACAGTCCCATCCACAGCTCCGTGGAGCCCAGTCGCTTCGCGGACACCGCCTCGAAGCGCTGCAGACCCGGAGTCTGCGGGGTGTCGTCGTCGAGCTCGTCGTGCCGGACCACCTGTACCTCGGGAACCTCAGGCATGGGCGGACCTCCTTCCTGTCGTTACGGATGTCTGCTGTCTGCTACCGGCTGTCACCGGTCCGGGCCGTACAGCCCGAACCGCAGCGAGCGGTCGCGAGGATCGGCGGTGCCGTCGACCTGATAGCGGGTCCCCATGGCACGGACCCGAGCCAGCAGGTTGCGGCCGAGTTCGAGCTGGCCGGGCTCCCACTTCTCCAGGGCGGAGACCACATCGCCGCCGGTCTCGCGCAGCGCGTCGGCCAGGGCCCACGCGTCGGCGGCGGCCTTCGCGGTGCCGGCCGCGGCGTGTGGCCGTGCGGCAAAGGCGGCATCACCGGTGAGGACCACCCGGCCGAACGCCATCCTGGGCACCTCGATGTCCAGGACCGGCTGGATGAACGGCTGCTCGGTGCGCTCCACGATCTCGGCGGCGGCCGGTGCCAGCTGCTCCCGAGCTGCGGCGCGCATCTCCTCGACGTAACGGTCCTGCACCATCCCGGGGTGGACCGACACCGCGCAGGGGAAGCCCCGCTTGTCGGTGAGCAGTTCGTCCAGCTCCGGCCCCTCGGCGACATTGCGGTACCAGACGTAGTTAAGGTGCCGCTTGCCGATCTCCAGCGCCCCGGCCGGACCGGGGATCGGGTACATGCAGATGTGGGTGCTCGGTCCGACCGAGTAGGCGAGCGAGTCGTGCAGCAGCTCGAAGGTCTCCTCGCTGACCTCGCTCTCCAGCACCGTGCCGCGCCATCCGACATAGCCGGAGTACTGCGGCCGCACCTCCGGCAGCAGCCGCCGCCGACCGGTGGAGGAGATACCGTCCGCGAACACCACCAGGTCCGCCTTGACCTGCCGCCCGCTGACGAACCTCAGCGTCACCTGGTCGGCGTCCTGGTCGAGCCCTGCCACATGCTCACCCAGGTGGTACCGCTCGGTTCCGAAGTCGTCGAGGAGGGCCCGGTAGGTGGCCGTCCACGAGGTGAACCGCCATTGGCTGGGCTCGTCGTGAATGATCTCGTTGCCCGGTCCGAGGTAGCGCAGCGTGGAGGATCCGGTGCTCACCTGCTCCACCGCGGCGATTCCGCCGCGCTCCTGGAACCAGCGCATGGTGTCCGGCTGCAGGACCACTCCGGCCCCGCGCCCGTCGAGCAGCTCAGGTGACCGCTCGTACACATCCACCCGGCAACCGAGCTCGTGCAGGACCAGGGCGGCGGTCAAACCGCCCATGGACCCGCCGACCACCGCCACTCGCAGCCGGCCGTATTCGTTCATCATCTGCCTCCAGGTCTGTTCTGGGCCCGACCAGACTGGCCTGCGAGGCGAGGCCGGAACATGTGTGGCTACACGGTGAATGGCCAATTGACTGTGGATTCCCACAGTCCCGCATGGCGGCCGAGGGCCCGTGCACCGGCGACCAGCCGGCGCCCTCCGTGCAGCCGCGGCGGCTCCCACTCGGCGAGGGCGACCGGCACATCAGCGCCCGTACGGTCGACCGCCTCGGCGAGGGACCAGCCGTCCTCGACCGCCTTCGCCGCGGCTGCCGTCGCGGGGGGACGCGATGTGAAGGCCGCGTCGCCGATCAGGCAGATCCGCTCGACGACCATCCGGGGCACCGCGACATCGACGATCTGCTCGATGTACGGCTCGGGTGCCCGCGTCGCCAGCTCGGCGAAGACCGGCGGCATCACCTCGGCCGCCGCTTCCCGCAACCGCTGCACGGACGCCTCGGGCACCATGCCCGCCGGAACCGTCAGCGAGCGCTGGACACCCGTGCGATCGGTGAGCACGGCGGCGAGCGCCCGGCCGTCCGGGACGTCGCGGTACCAGACGAAGTCGAGCAGGCGCCCCGGCGCGGGGCTCACCCTCACATAGCCGTCCGACAGTCGCAGAAAGCTCACCGCACCCGTGAGAACCCGGGACGCGGACGGCGGCAGGTCGCTCTCGCGCACCCGGCCCCGCCAGGCGACATATCCGGCGTAACGCGGGAAGGACCGAGGGAGCAGCAGCCGCCGGCTCGTCGAGCCGGTGCCATCGGCGCAGACCACCAGGTCGGCCCGCTCGACCCGCCCCCCGCGGAAGAGGACCGCGGCGGCCCGGCCGTCCTGCTCGAAACCGACCACCGCGTGGTTTCGGCGCACCCGGTCGCGGCCCAAAGCTGTCAGCAGCGCCTGGTGCAGCGCGGCCCAGGATGCAAAGTGGTGAGCGCGAGGCTCTTCATGAAGGAGCACGCCCTGGGCGTCGAAGTGGCGCACCGTCCGCGCCACGGCGATATCGAGGGCGCCGGACTCGGCGAGCAGCCGCTCTGTCGACGGGAGCAGCAGCACGCCCGCTCCGCGGTCGGACGGTTCGTACGCGTTGCGCTCGAACACCTCGACGTCCGCACCCCTCCGGTGCAGGTACAGGGCTGCACTGAGCCCGCCGAGGGAGCCACCGACCACGACGACACGCGGAGGCACGGGCACTCCTTGGCGATTCGGTTGAAGATCTGTGCTCCCCACTGTCCCGGAGCGACTCGAACCCGCTCAATGTGTGGCGGCACCCCCCTTGTCGAATTCGCTGTGCGTAGGCACAGTGAACGCCGTGTACAAAACGCTCCCCAGCCGTACCGATGACGGCACGAACGAGGTGCGGCGGTGGCTGTCGGGCGTCGCAGAGATCGCGACCGCCGTGAACAAGCCCGTACCCCTGCCGGTGCTCCTGGATCTGGTGGCAGAGAAGGCCTGCACCCTCATGGGTTACGAGCTCTGCGGCGTGCTGCTGGCCAACGAAAGTCAGGACGCCTTGGTGATCGAGGGGTCCTACGGTTTCTCCCCCGAGTACGTCGCGCGCGTCAACACCGACCACCCGATCCGGCTCGGGCCCGGGCCGCTGGGGGAGGGCCCGTCCAGCCGGGCGTTCAACAGCGGCGAGCCCCTCGCGATCGAGGACGTCACGGCGGAGCCGATGTTCCGGCCCTGGGAAGAGCTGGCGCGCGAGCAGGGCTACCGTTCCATGGTGTCCGTACCGCTCAAGGTCGCCGGAGTGCCGGCCGGCACGTTGAACTGCTACCGGCCCCAGGTTCACGCCTTCACCGCCGACGAGCTGGAGCTGCTGCTCACGCTGGCCGATCAGGCGGGGATAGCCATCGAGACCGCCAGGCTCCGCGACCGCGAACGCGACACCATCGCCGACCTCGAGGAGCTGAACGAGTCGCTGACCGCACAGCACCGGCTGTTGCAGGAGGCCGAGCAGATCCACCACGATCTGACATCCGTGGCTCTGCGCGCGGCAGGCGTACAAGGCGTCGCCACTGCCCTGTCCGGACTCCTCACCTGCCCGGTCCTGATCACCGATCCGACCGGCCACCCGCTCGGGAGCGCCAAGAAGGGCGGCGCCCGACTGGACGTCCCGAACGTCGAGCTCCCGGATGAGACCGTCTCCGAACGGCTGACTGAGGTGGAGGCCGCGGACGTCGGACCGCGGATCGTGGCGCCGGTGCTGCTCGGCGGAGAGCTCGTGGCGCGGATCTGGCTGCCGGGCCGGCTCGCCGACCTCGGCCCGCTCGGACACCGCGCCGTGGAGCACGGCGCCACCGTGGCCGCCCTCGAACTGCTGCGCCGCCGGACCGCTTTGGAGGTGGAGTGGCGGCTGCGGGGAGACCTGCTGAGCGATCTGCTCTCCGGCGCCGCGTCCGGGACGCTGCGATCACGTGCCCAGACGCTCGGCCACGACCTCTCCCGGCCGCACGGGGTGCTGGTGATCAAGGCAGACGCCGCGACGGCGGACCCCGCGGCCGCGCATCGTCCAGGGGATGCCGGACCGGCCGACGTACGGCGGCTGCTCGGCATCGTGCAGGGCGCGACCGAGGGCATCAGACCGCGACCGCTGGTCACCAACTGGGGTGAGTTCGTGGTGGTGCTGTGGCCCGACGGCACCTCGAAGCAGCACGCCGACCCGGTGGCCGCCGGCGACTCGATCCGCCAGGCGGTCAGCCGGACGCTGAACGGCTCCACCGTGACCGTGGCGGTCGGGGAGAGCTGCTCCGAACTCCACGAGTACGCGGCTGCTTTCCGGGTGGCCCGCGGAGCCATCGAACTCGGGCAGCTGAGCGGAGGGCGGGACCGGACGGTCACACTGTCCGATCTCGGCATATACGGTCTGCTCCTCCAGCTCGACGACCCGCGCGAGCTGATCCGCTTCGCGGACCGGGTCCTGGCACCGCTGCGCGACTACGACTCCCGCAAGGACGCCGCCCTGATGGAGACCCTGCGCACCTACCTGGAGCAGGAGCTGAACACCGCCCGGACGGCAGCCGCGCTGTACGTGCACCCGAACACCGTCGGCCTGCGGCTCAAGCGGATCGAGGAATTGCTCGGCTCGCCTCTCTCGCAGCCGGACACCCTGCTTCAGATCAAGGCCGCGTTGATGAGCAGGGACGTGCTCGGCCATGCCTGGCCCGAGCACACCGAAGGGCTCCGGTGA